>JBJTUU010000071.1:0-6927 GCA_046080845.1 Actinomycetales bacterium
CGTGAGTTTATTTCACCCATTCGATAAGGAATATGCAAATAACTTGGTGCGTCCCAAATAATCAAATCAGCGTTTGCTCCTACTGAAAGATGTCCAACGTCTTCGCGTCGCAGGGCAGCAGCTCCCCCCATAGTTGCGGCATAGAGAGCTTCTTTGGGGGACATATACATTTCACGAACCGCCAAGGAGATAACTATCGCCATCGAAGTTATGTAAGAAGAACCCGGGTTACAGTCGCTGGCGAGCGCAACCGTTACACCCGCCTGCAAAAAGCGTCTTGCATCGGGATATGGAGAGCGTGTGAAGAATTCAGCGCCAGGAAGGAGGGTTGCAACTACATTGTTGGCAGCAAGTGAATCAATGGTTTTATCAGATATATGAGTGCAGTGATCAACAGAGGCGAGTTTTAATTCTGCGGCAAGATCAGCGCCACCGGTATCACCGAGTTGATTGCCATGAATTCGCCCCCTTAATCCTTTTGCAATTCCGGCGATCAATATCTCGCGAGCCTCATCGACAGTAAAAGCGTTTTTGTCACAGAAAACATCAATCCATTTCGAGTAGGGAGCACAGGCATCAAGCATCTTCCCCTTTACAAGTTTTAGATATTCATCGCGAGTGCTTGCTTGTTCTTTAGGTACCAAATGGGCGCCTAAGAAAGTCGTTTCTGAGGAAAATTCCTTGGCGATTCGAAGAATACGCGCTTCGGTTTCTACGTCTAAGCCATAACCACTTTTTATCTCTATGGTGGTTGTTCCGGAAGCGCGCGCCTGTTCAATTAAGCGTTTTGCGTTGGCTCTTAACTCATCATCAGTTGCTGCTCGAACGGCAGTAACGGTGGTATTGATTCCTCCAGTTGCGTAACTGGAACCTGACATCCGTGCTTCATAATCCTTCGAGCGATCACCGGCAAAAATAAGATGAGTATGGGAATCTACAAATCCGGGGGTGACACAGCCACCGTTAGCATCAATCTCGTTATCAGCGCTAGGTGCGGATTTGGCTGCACCAACCCAAGCCACTTTTCCATTATCAATAACCAGGGCAGCGTTATTTAGGATTCCAAGATCTTTATCTGAATTAGTAACTAGCTCCCCGATATTGGAGATAAGAGTTGCGGTCATAACTCCTGCATCGGAATTCGAACGTGGCGCTCACTTGCGATTTGTTCGGCGCGCTCATAACCAGCATCAACATGGCGGATAACGCCCATCCCTGGATCATTTGTTAAAACTCTTCGAAGTTTTTCGCTCGCTAATTTTGTGCCATCTGCAACGGATACTTGCCCGGCGTGAATGGACCTGCCGATACCAACGCCACCGCCGTGGTGAATTGAAACCCAAGATGCGCCCGATGCCGTATTAACTAAGGCATTTAGTAGTGGCCAATCAGCGATCGCATCAGATCCATCCAACATCGCTTCAGTTTCTCGGTATGGCGAAGCCACCGAACCACAATCGAGATGGTCGCGACCAATAACAATTGGTGCGCTAACTTCTCCGTTCGCAACCATTTGGTTAAAGCGCTCACCTGCGAGGTGGCGCTCACCGTAACCAAGCCAACAAATGCGCGCTGGCAGTCCTTGGAAAGCAACTTTCTCACTAGCTTTTCGAATCCAACGATGGAGTGGATCGTTATCGGGGAATAGTTCTAAAACTGCCTTATCGGTGGCAGCGATATCTTTTGGATCGCCGCTTAACGCAGCCCATCTAAATGGGCCCTTTCCTTCACAGAAAAGTGGACGGATATAAGCCGGAACAAAACCGGGGAAATCAAAAGCTCGCTCATATCCTGCGAGCATCGCCTCGCCTCGAATGGAGTTACCATAATCAAATACGACTGCACCACCATCCATAAATCCGACCATCGCCGCGACCTGTTTTGCCATTGATTCACGAGAACGTTTTGTGAATGTTTCTGGATCGCGCTTTGCTAAATCACTCCATTCTTCGACGCTTACTCCTTCAGGGAGATATGAAAGTGGATCGTGCGCAGAAGTTTGGTCGGTGACGATATCTATCTCCACGCCGCGCTTTAAGAAATCGGTAAAGAGCGTGGCAGCATTTCCAAGCAATCCAACGCTGTAACCGCGACGTTCTGACTTTGCTTTTGTGGCAAGTCGAATCGCCTCTTCAACATTATCGGTCCAGGTATCTAAGTAACGATGATCTACCCGTCGCTGTAATCGAGTTGCATCAACATCGATACATATCGCAGCGCCATCATTCATAGTAATTGCAAGTGGTTGGGCACCGCCCATGCCACCAACGCCGCCAGTTAAAGTAAGTGTGCCGGCAAGCGTTCCATTAAAACTTTGGTTTGCCACAGCAGCAAAGGTTTCGTAGGTACCTTGGAGGATTCCTTGAGTGCCGATATAAATCCAGGAACCGGCCGTCATCTGGCCGTACATGGTTAAGCCAAGTGATTCGAGACGGCGAAACTCTGGCCAATTTGCCCAATCACCTACGAGATTAGAGTTTGCGAGCAGTACTCGCGGTGCCCACTCATGGGTTTGGAAAACGCCAACTGGACGACCTGATTGCACCAGCATCGTTTCATCATTTTTTAGCGTAGTCAGCGTGCGAACTAGCGCATCAAAAGATTTCCAATCTCGTGCAGCTTTTCCGGTTCCACCATAAACCACAAGATCTTCCGGGCGTTCGGCAACTTCTGGATCTAAATTGTTCTGCAGCATTCGAAGAGCAGCTTCTTGTTGCCATCCCACCGCAGAAATTTCGGTGCCACGTGCGGCGCGAATTGTCCGAGTAACTGTCATGACAATTTACCTACAACTTTCTCTACTGATTCAAGAATCTTGCCACTCCTTACTAACTCCACACAATCCTCAATTTCTGGGGTGAGCCAACGGTCGGGACCCACGCCGTCAACCTTGGTGCGGATGGTTTTTATTGCAGCGCCAGTTGCAGATCCCGTAGAGAGTGGTTTGCGCATTTCTGCTGCTCGAGCAGCGACCAATATTTCGATGGCAAGTACACGTTGAAAGGCATCGATAGCGCGGCGCAATTTGCGAGCGGCATGCCAACCCATCGATACATGATCTTCTTGCATTGCCGAAGATGGAATTGAATCAACCGATGCAGGAACCGCTAACCGCTTCATCTCGCTTACTAGTCCGGCTTGAGTGTATTGCGCAATCATCATTCCGCTATCAACCCCAGGATCATCAGCTAAAAATGCATTTAACCCGGCCGAGCGATGTTCATCTAGAAGATTGTCGGTTCGTCGCTCTGACATTGATGCCGCATCGGTTATTGAGATCGCGAGGAAATCTAAGACGTGCGCGACTGGCGCGCCGTGGAAATTGCCGTTACTTCTTATTTCGCCATTCTCTAGAACGATTGGATTATCAATCACGGAACTTAATTCTCTATCAGCGATCAATTGAGCGTGAGCCAACGTATCTCTAGCAGCTCCCGCTACCTGAGGAGCGCAGCGCATCGAATAAGCATCTTGTACTCGATGGTCATCAACTGCATGTGATTTCACCATCGGTGAATCCTTTAGCAGCAATGAAAGATTTCTTGCCGAAACTTGTTGACCAAGCTGGGGGCGAATCGAATGTAGCTCCGGTTGAAAGACTCGATCAGTGCCGAGCGATGCTTCAACGCTCATAGCCGCTGAGATATCTAAGGTCTTAAGGGATTTTTCAATATCAGAAATTGCCATAACAAGTTGGCCCAACATTCCATCAGTGCCATTAATTAGAGCCAAACCCTCTTTAGTACTCAATTCAACTGGCTTTATTCCAGCTTTTGCTAAGGCCTCTTTCGTTGGGACTATCTCGTCGCTCTTATCTATTACTTCTCCTTCACCCATCGCAACTAACGCACAAGCCGAAAGTGGTGCGAGGTCGCCAGAACAACCAAGTGAGCCATATTCTCGAACTACCGGAGTAATTCGTGCATTAAGAATTGCTGCATAAACTTGAGCAGTTTGAGTTTGTACCCCAGAAAAACCACGACAAATAGTTGCCAATCTCAGCGCCATCATGGCGCGCACCACTTCAATCTCAACTGGATTTCCCGAACCCGCAGCATGGGATCTAATCAACGAACGTTGTAGCTGTGCGCGCATATCGGCGTCAATATATTTCCGCGCTAACGCACCAAACCCCGTAGATACTCCATAAACCGGCTCTTTTGATGCGGCCAACTCATCAACTATCTTGCGGGCGCGTTCCATTGCAGAAATTGCAGAATCGCTAATTTTGATAGTCGCGCCATCTCGAGCAATCGCAATTACTTCACTTGCTCGAAGACCTGAATTTCCAAGCAGAATTTCAGTCGCCATTACCCACCCCGCTAAGATTTATCTTGCGCGCAAGGCTATCAGCGGCAATACCGTCAGGAGCACCAGCGAAAATGGTCTTATCTCACGACCCGAATTGGCTTCGCGCTGGAAACTGGTTCCAAAAAACCGATTACGCAGATCTCGCAATTGTTGGTGTTGGCGCTTCTAAATCTGCTCTTACTCCAAATCGTGCCCATAAAACACCAGCCGCAATCAGAGAAGCGTTACTTAAATTCAGTACTTATAACGCGAGCGCTAATATCGAACTTTCCACAAAGCTAAGTGCAGGTGATTTGGGGGATGTAAAAAATCCAGATAATCAGAGTTCAACAATTGAACAACTTACTAACTTTTATCAACAGGCAAAAACTGTAATTCTTCTTGGTGGCGATAATTCAATTACTTATAGTGGCGTTGCCGCCCTCTTTGAAAGTTACAAACCAGCAAAGATTGGCCTGATAACGCTTGATGCCCATCACGATCTCCGCGATGGCTACTCAAATGGCTCACCCATAAAACAACTACTTGACGAAGGACTTCCCGGTAAAAATATCGTTCAAATCGGCATAAATGACTTCGCTAACTCAAAGTTCTACGCAGATCGCGCCAAGCAGGCCGGCATAAAGGTTCTCCATAGAAACGAATTCAACAAATCGCGACCCGAACAAATCGCAAAGCGAGCGCTCTCCAACTTAAGTAAATGCGCCATTATCTATATCGATATCGACATGGATGTTTGTGACCGCTCCGTTGTTCCCGCTGCACCCGCTGCGATGCCTGGTGGCATATCGGCAGATGAACTCCGAAAGCTGGTTGCCGCGCTCTCCAAAGATCGTCGGACCAAACTCTTTGACATTACGGAATTAGATGCCACTATCGACTCTCTTGATCAGCGCAGCGTTCGGTTAGCAGCGCTTTTAATTTTAGAGATTGCAGCCAGTAAAGCTGGAAAGTTGTGAAAACTTATTCCATAGCAATAGTCGGCGCTGGTCCTGCCGGATACTTTGCGGCGCAAGCGCTACAGAACCTTCAAACCGAACAACTTAAATTCAAGATCGATATGATCGAAAAACTTCCGACCCCCTGGGGTCTAGTTAGAAGTGGCGTTGCTCCGGATCACTCCAAAATCAAAACTGTCTCTAAAGTATTTGAAAAAATCGCAACTACCGAAGGTTTCCAACTTTTCTGTAATGTTGAACTCGGAAAAGATATAACTACCGAAGAACTCACCTCTTTATATGACGCGGTAGTAATCGCAACCGGCTCTAGTAACGGCAAGAAACTGGGTATTCCCGGCGAGGATCTAAGAGGATCACTATCTGCTGCCGATTTTGTACCTTGGTACAACGCCCATCCTGATTATGTAAATGTAGATGTACCACTTGATACCGATACCGCGCTAGTTATAGGCGCAGGGAATGTTGCAATGGATGTAGCTCGAATGCTTGCTCTAGAACCTCAAGAACTCGACTCCACAGATACCGCCCTGCATGCCTTGGAACTACTTCACAAATCAAAAATCCGCACCGTTCACATCTTTGGTCGCCGTGGCCCGGAACATGCTGCATTTACCTCACCTGAATTACGTGAGCTTCCCAAACTTGAACATACCGATGTAGTTATCGGTGAATGCGATATCGAAGACGCTATTAAGCGTGCTGAAAGTTCCGGCGATATTCCAAAAGATATTAAATCTAATCTCGATGCAATGATGGCAATAGCAAAAACTCCAAAGAAAAATCAAGAACGAACTATGAATTTCCACTTCCTTGCCTCACCCATTGAAATCAAAGGAAACGGAAAAGTTGAAGAGGTAGTTTTCGCGATTAATAAAGCAGAAGGCGGAAAAGTCACCCAGACCGCTGAAACTTACACAGTCAAAGCCGGACTTATCATCTCAGCAATCGGTTATGAAGCCGAACCTATTCCTGGCGTCCCTTACGTTAACGGAAAGGTAGAAAATGACGAAGGCCGAGTAAGAAATACCAATATTTATGTTGTTGGTTGGGCAAAACGCGGACCATCTGGAGTTATCGGCACAAATAAGAGTGATGCTGCGACCGTAATTGAACATTTAGTTTCTGATTTGAAGAATCCCAAATCAAATAACGGAATTGCTTCGCTATTAAAAGATCGTGGAGTAATTCATATTTCACAAGGTAATTGGGAGAAATTAAATTCCGCAGAAGTTTCAGCCGGAACACAATGTGGTAAACCGCGCATCAAATTTACTGACCGTAAGGAGATGCTAGGCTTCGCAGGCTAATTGCGCCCGTAGCTCAACGGATAGAGCATCTGACTACGGATCATTTAGTGGGACCTAATTTATCTGACTTTTACCGCGTAAATCACGAGTATTAGTCCTAACAGACTAAATATGTATTAATTTGTGAGTTAGTTTAGGTAAGTTGGAATAAATATTGGATTGCTTGTGTTGAGCAGTTAATGATTAGTACTTCTCTCTCAGTAGAGAGGAGAAGTCAGAATGATTGAGAGTGATAAGCCTAATACTCGCAAAAGATTTAGATCCAAGAATGGTCAACCAAGAACATATTTTGATAACAACACGGGACGATATATAGCACCAGGAGTTGTTCATCTACCTAATGGTGAAAG
>JBJTUU010000072.1:0-26687 GCA_046080845.1 Actinomycetales bacterium
TGGTGGTTACCTTGATGGCTTGATAAGGAACCAACAAGCGCAAGTTGCCTATCGAATGACTTCTTTTCTTGGGGCGGAGTCGCAACAGGCAGTAAATGCCTCGTACTGCGCCGCAGATGAAGGTCGATTCTTAGATTTCCATAAAGCAATCTATACCGTTCAAGGCACTGAAAATTCTGGAGTTTATTCGGAATCGAACTTATTGGAGATTGGAAAGCGCTTGGGAATAACCTCAGATTCTTTTAAATCTTGTGTGACCGATAATAAGTATGGTGATCGCGTTAAAGCAGTCTACGAATCTATGGCGAAATTCAACGTCAAAGGCACTCCCACAGTCTTTATAAACGGAACACTTTGGCAACGAAGTGGCGCTGAATTCAAATTAGACGAATTTAAGGCGGCGGTCGAGGCAGCTAAAAAGTAACGTGATTCCGTCACCTAGTCGGTCTCTTTTCGAGCTCGGCCCATTGACGATTCATTTTTACGCGCTCTGCATAATTCTTGGGGTGGTTGCCGCGGTCTACATCGGTAATCGAAGATATCTTCGCTACGGCGGTGTTCCGGGATTAGTCGGCGATATTGCGATTTACGCGGTGCCGGCTGGAATTGTTGGCGGCCGTCTCTACCATGTAATTACCTCACCGAAAAAGTACTTTGGTGATGGGGGGACTCCAATTGAAGCGCTCTATATCTGGAAAGGTGGGATGGGAATTTGGGGAGCGATATCTCTGGGCACGCTAATCGCTTATCTTGGGTATCGAAAACATCAAAATAATCGGGGAATTCCGTTTACAGATTTTGCCGATGCACTCGCGCCAGGATTATTTGTGGCACAAGCTATTGGAAGATTTGGGAATTGGTTCAACATCGAGCTATTTGGAAGGCCGCTAGTTGCCCCTTGGGCGCTACAAGTACCGGAAAAATATCGGCCGATTGGTTACGCACAATATGAAACGTTTCACCCAACTTTTCTTTATGAATCACTTTGGTGCTTAACGGCCGCAATCATTCTAATCTCATTAAAGAGTAAGAAGCTTCGGAGTGGCTCAATATTCCTCCTTTACATAGCGCTTTATTCCTTTGGCAGGTTCTGGATTGAAGGTTTGCGTATCGATGATGCAAATGTGATCTTAGGTTTGCGCCTGAACATATGGACAAGCCTGCTTCTATTTTTTGGCTCAGCAATTCTGCTATTGCGGAGAAACTTACCCCGACGAATCTAGATTCAAGTTGATTTCAGATAAGACCCGTTAGAATATTGGCATGGCAATTGCAGATCAAAAAAATGGCATTGAAGCTCATCGCGCCCATCGCGCAGGTTGGTTACGTGCTGCCGTCTTGGGGTCAAATGACGGACTGGTATCGACCGCTTCATTAATGATTGGAATTGTCACAGCCGGGAAGAATGAATTCGTGGTTACGGCAGGTTTGGCGGCAATAGTAGCCGGTGCAATGTCGATGGCCGTGGGCGAATACGTTTCAGTGAAATCACAAAATGACATTGAAAAATCTGACCGCGAAATGGAAGTTCGCCAATTAGCCACTGATCCAAAAGGTGAATTAGAAGAGCTAACTCAGATTTACCAATCTCGAGGAATATCTAGAAAGTTAGCCGAGCAAGTTGCTCAAGAACTTCACGAAAAAGATCCACTATCTGCGCACCTTAGAGATGAATTGGGTCATCATGATGCGACCCGCGCTAGGCCGATGCAAGCTGCAGTCGCCTCGGCGTTGAGTTTCACTGCGGGCGGATTAGTTCCATTTATTGGTGCATTTGCGCCGACCTTAGGCGGGAAAGCGCTTTCAATAATTGCCACAACATTTGTCGGTTTGATCGTCGCGGGAGTGATAAGCGCAAAAACTGCGGGCGCTAGCGTTACAAGGACCACCATTCGAATTGTTATGGGTGGCGCACTAGGAATGGCAATCACCGCCGCAGTGGGCCAAATTGCGAATATCTCGGGAATTTAAATAACAACTCTGAATTTAGAATCCTCCGAAATGTTGGTAGAATTCGCGAGCGAGACAGCGTTGTCTATCGAAAAATTCAAACGAGGTGCCCTCTGCGTAGAGCCAAGATTGTCTGCACTCTCGGTCCAGCCGTCGCCAGCGAGGCGCGGATAACTGAATTAATTTCTGCGGGCATGAATGTCGCCCGACTGAATCTCTCCCACGGCGATCAAGCGGAACATAAGGCCAGATTAGATGCGGTAAGAAAGTGCGCCGCAGCCGTAAAAGCGTCGGTTGCGATTCTGGTGGACTTACAAGGGCCAAAAATTAGACTCGGCAGGTTTGCGGCCGGCTCGCACCAACTAGAAATTGGCGACCTGTTAACCATTACAACCGATGAGGTGGATGGCCAAAAAGATTTAGTAAGCACTACCTATAAAGGTCTCCCAGGGGATTGCAAGGTCGGAGACTTGATTCTGATCGACGATGGTCGAGTAGTAGTTCAGGTTACTAAGGTAGATAAGAATTCAGTAACCACGAAATGTCTAGAAGCTGGCGAAGTATCTAATAACAAAGGAATCAACCTTCCCGGTGTAGCTGTTTCGGTTCCGGCGATGTCTGAAAAAGATGAATCAGACTTGCGCTGGGGGCTGAAGGCAGGAGCTGATTTTATTGCCCTTTCGTTTGTACGAAGCGCGTACGACATTAAAGCGGTACACGCAATCATGGATGAATTAGGTTTAAGGAAACCGGTAATTGCGAAAATTGAAAAGCCACAAGCGGTGGAAAATCTAGAATCAATTATTGAAGCATTTGATGGCATCATGGTGGCACGTGGCGACTTGGGAGTTGAGATGCCTATTGAAGAGATTCCACTGGTCCAGAAGCGATGCATAACTTTGGCGCGCGAGCAGGCAAAGCCTGTAATTGTTGCCACCCAGATGCTTGATTCTATGATGACAAATTCTCGCCCGACGCGAGCTGAAGCTACTGATTGTGCTAACGCAGTTTTGGATGGCGCTGATGCATTAATGCTCTCTGGCGAAACTAGTACCGGTAATTTTCCAATTGACTCTGTGAAAACAATGGCGAGAATCATTGAGAAAACTGAGACCGAAGCGCTCCATCTAATTCCAAATTTACTACATAATCCAAAGACTAAAGGTGGCGCAATAACCAAAGCTGCGGTTGAAGTCGGACAAGTAATCGGAGCAAAGATGCTTGCTACCTTTACTAAGTCAGGTGATTCTGCGCGACGAATGTCGAGATTAAGATCAAATATTCCAATTGTTGCGCTAACTCCAGACGAAAATACTTACCGCCAGCTAGCACTTTCTTGGGGCATTGAGCCAATGATCACACCGTTGGTAGAAACTACCGACCAGATGGTGAAACAAGTCGATGCGATTCTGCTTGAGACTAAGCGAGTAAATCGTGGTGAACCGATAATGATTGTGGCTGGCTCGCCACCGGGAATACCTGGCTCCACAAATGCAATGCGGGTACACAATATTGGGGATGCGGTTGGAGGAGTAGCTCCGGCTTATCGCTAAACTTCCACCTCCCGCCTCGGTACTCCAACGGTAGAGAGGACGGTCTCAAAAACCGTATAGTGTCGGTTCGAATCCGACTCGAGGCACATGTCAGAAAACTCTATGAAACCAATTGCGAAAATTCTGATTGCCGAGGATGAGACTCTCATCAGAATGGATTTAGCGGAGATGCTGATTGAAGCCGGGTATGACGTTATAGGACAAGCCGCCGATGGCGCTGAAGCAATTAAATTAGCTAAAGAGTTAAATCCGGACTTGGCTATCTTGGATGTAAAGATGCCTAAGCTAGATGGCATCACGGCAGCCGCGGAAATTGTTTCGATATGTCCCACTTTAATGTTGACCGCATTTAGCCAGAGAGAGTTAGTAGAGAGAGCTCGGGATGCGGGAGTAATGGGTTACGTGGTTAAACCATTTACGATTGACGATCTCATTCCGGCAATTGAGATTGCACATAGCCGACATCTCCAATTATTGGCTCTGCAAAATGAAGTTGCAGATCTTACCGAGAGACTAGAGACCCGAAAACTTCTAGATAGAGCAAAGGGAATCTTGATGCAAACCCTAAAACTCTCAGAGCTAGAAGCTTTTCAATGGATACAAAAAAGTGCGATGGATCGACGCGTCACTATGAAAGAATTGGCCTTGGCAATACTTGATCCAGCTTCAGTTAAGAACGATCTGCCAAGATCAAACAAGTAATTCGAGCGCTACAAGTTCGCTCACCTTTATCGTTAACTATTTCCACCTCGTAACAACAAAGTGTTTTCCCAAGTGAAATTGCAGTCGCCGTTCCAGTAACCAGACCGCTAGTCGCAGATTTGTGATGGGTCGCGTTGATATCCACCCCGACTATCTTTCGGTTTGGTCCAGCATGAAGTTGAGTTCCGATGGATCCCAAACTCTCGGCCAGCACAACACTGGCTCCTCCATGGAGTAAGCCAAGAGGCTGGGTATTCCCCTCAACTGGCATGGTTGCAACCAATTTATGAGGAGATGCTTCGATTATCTCAATACCCATTTTCTTACCTAAAGCGCCGCTACCGCGCTCTCGAAGAACCTGCATGAAATCACCCATGCCTAGATTGTAGTTGAACGTGTAAACGCCATCTAGTATTGAGTTGCAGATGAAACCAAAAGTGTTGTTGATTGATGGCCATTCGCTGGCTTTTCGCGCTTTTTATGCCCTTCCATTGGAAAATTTCACAACAAGTAGTGGTCAGCATACAAATGCCATTTATGGTTTTGCCTCAATGTTGATGAACCTAATTAGGGATGAGAAACCTTCTTACATCGCAGTTGCCTTTGACGTATCTAGAAAAACCTTTCGAACTGAGATGTTCCCTGAATATAAAGCGAACCGCGCGGCAACCCCCGATGAATTTCGCTCACAACTCTCTTATATAAACGAATTAGTAAACGCCTTTCAAATTACAAGCTTTGAAATGGAGGGTTACGAAGCCGACGATTTGATCGCAACAATTACCCAGAAATGTAGCGCTGAATTCGAGATCTTGATATGTACCGGTGATCGCGATTCATTCCAGTTAATAAACAAGCATGTGACGATTCTCTACCCCAAGAAGGGCGTGACAGATCTTGCAAGAATAGATCCACTCGCTCTGAAGGAGCGTTATGGTTTAACTCCGGAGCAATATCCAGATTTCGCAGCGCTAAGAGGAGACCCAAGCGACAACTTGCCATCAATTCCGGGGGTAGGTGAAAAGACAGCAGCTAAATGGATTATCGATTACGGCTCGCTTACAAATTTGGTCTCGAAAGTTAATGAGATTAAAGGTAAGGCGGGTGATTCACTCCGTAGCCACCTTGCTGGAGTACTGAAAAACCGTGAGCTAACTCAATTACGGCGAGATGTGCCAATTGATTTTGATTTACAATCACTGCTTTGGCGCGGAGTTGATCTAACCAGCTCCATCCAGCTCTTTGAGAAATTAGAAATCAAAGCGCTTCGCGATCGCGTGAAGTCATTAGTTGAGGGAGAACCCAAGAAGGTATTTCGAGAGAAAGTAATTAAGACACAATTCAAAGAAGTGTCAAATCATGAATTTTTGGAGTTTATCGCGGATTCCGAAAAAGTCAGCGCAATTATCGAGGCAGGACGTCTCAAAGTGGGTCTGGAGAATGGCAGTGCATTTGTCACAGATATCGCCCCAGGGCTTTTAGAAGGCAAGAAAGTAATTACTCACCGAGGTAAGGAATTGATTAAATCTCGTTTGGGAGGGATCGTAGTTTTTGATCTGGAAATTGCAGCGTATTTGATTAATCCTGGCACTAGAGATCTAGAGTTAGATGAATTAAGTGCAAAATTCTTGGGAACGATTCCTGATGCTTCTGATTTAGATTTATTTGCGAGTAAACACAGCGCTGAGGTCGTGCTCGATATGCTTAAACTGGCGTTGGTTTTGACGGAAGAAATGAAATCACGTGAGCTTTATTCCCTGTTCGAAAAGCTAGAAATACCAACTATGGAACTCCTGGCGAATATGGAGGAATCCGGGATTGCCGTGGATATTGAAGTACTAGAAGATTTGCGAGGGCAATTTCAAAGAATTGAAGATGCGGAAACTCGAGCCGCCCATAAAGAGGCAGGAGAGGAGTTCAATGTATCGTCACCGAAACAACTTCAAACAATCCTATTTGAAAAATTAAAGCTACCTAAGACAAAACGAATCAAAACGGGTTTTAGCACAGATGCTGAATCACTCGAATGGCTGTTTGCTACCACAAAGCATCAAGTTCTTGGAAACATTCTAAAGATTAGAGAGTTCAGCAAGTTACGCACAACGGTTGAAGGATTACTTGGTTCAGTTCAGGACGACTCTCGCATTCACACGACCTTCCAACAAACGGTCACGGCGACTGGTCGACTTTCTTCAATAAATCCGAATCTACAGAATATTCCGATTAGAAGTGAGGAAGGACGCCGGATTCGAGGTGCTTTCATAGCCCAATCTCCTTTTGTGGAATTGATGACTGCCGACTATAGCCAGATCGAGATGCGCATCATGGCTCATCTCTCTGAAGATGCCGGCTTATTGAAAGCCTTTGCTGAGGGTGAAGATTTGCATTCGACAGTAGCCGCACAGGTTTTTGGAGTGCCAACAGAAAAAGTTGATAGCGATATGCGCCGGCAGATTAAAGCTATGTCTTATGGATTGGCTTATGGACTTTCCTCATTTGGACTCTCACAACAATTAGATATTCCACCAAATGAAGCTAGCGCCTTGATGGATCGCTATTTTGAAAGATTTGGCGGTATTCAAAAATATTTGAAAGAGGTAGTTCGAATTGCAAGAGAAAAGGGATATACCGAAACGATTCTGGGCCGAAGGCGGTACCTTCCTGATTTGAATCATGAGAATCGACAACGTAGAGAGGTGGCGGAACGGATGGCGCTGAATGCGCCCATTCAAGGATCAGCCGCTGACATCATCAAAGAAGCGATGCTTCGAGTGAATAGCGCAATAGAGAAAGCTAGATTGAAATCTCGGCTGTTGCTGCAAGTTCATGATGAATTGATATTTGAAGTAACACCCAACGAGCGCACCACTCTTGAGAAATTAGTCCGCGCTGAGATGGGATCTGCTTTCCCGTTAAAAGCGCCGCTTGATGTAAATATTGGATTTGGCAGAAGCTGGCATGAGGCGGCACATTAAATGCATCGAATTTCCCTCCGAAAAGACCTTAAATTGACCCAGTTAGCATTATGAAAGTAGTCTTCGCATCCTTGCTTTGAGAGCTTGCATCGCCTAAGACCTAGTAGGAAATGCCCATTCGGAGTCGGCCTCAGCGCATGCCCTACTAGTTGAAGTACCCCTTGGAGAATCTTGTCTACTCAAATCTCAATAAATGATGTCGGTTCCGCCGCTGAATTTCTCGCCGCAATTGAAGGAACCATAAAGAATTTTAATGACGGAGACCTAGTTTCCGGAATCGTCGTACAAGTTGATCGTGATGAAGTCCTACTAGATATTGGCTACAAGACAGAAGGAGTAATTCCGTCACGCGAATTATCTATTCGAAATGACTTGGACCCAAGTGAATTAGTAAAAATTGGCGAGCAAATTGAAGCGCTCGTACTTCAGAAAGAAGATAAAGAAGGTCGGTTAATTCTCTCTAAGAAACGCGCCCAATATGAAAAAGCATGGGGCGAAATTGAAGGAAAGAAAGAACGTGACGAAGTAGTAATTGGAACTGTAATTGAAGTGGTAAAAGGTGGATTAATCGTTGATATCGGCCTGCGTGGATTCTTACCAGCCTCGCTGGTTGAGATGCGCCGGGTTCGAGACTTGTCTCCGTATATTGGCAAGCAAGTTGAGGCTCGAATTATCGAATTAGATAAGAATCGTAATAACGTAGTTCTATCGCGCCGAGCCTATCTAGAACAGACACAATCCGAATCGCGCACCACTTTCCTTAACCAATTGCAAAAAGGTCAGGTTCGAACCGGCGTAGTTTCTTCTATCGTTAACTTCGGAGCCTTCGTAGATCTTGGTGGCGTAGATGGATTAGTTCACGTTTCAGAACTATCTTGGAAGCACATTGATCATCCTGGCGAAGTTGTCGAAGTTGGCGATGAGGTCACAGTGGAAGTTTTAGAAGTCGATTTCGAACGAGAGCGTGTCTCGCTCTCACTAAAGGCGACTCAAGAAGATCCTTGGCAGGCATTTGCCAGAACCCACACAATCAATCAGGTAGTTCCTGGCGAAGTTACTAAGCTCGTTCCATTCGGTGCTTTCATAAAGGTATTCGATGGTATTGAAGGACTAGTACATATCTCAGAGTTAGCGGAACGTCATGTAGAAATTCCGGAACAAGTTGTCCAAGTTGGTGATCAATTATTTGTAAAAATTATTGATATTGATTTGGAACGTCGCCGAATTTCACTATCGCTAAAGCAGGCCAACGAAGGGCAAGATGTGACGGTCGAAGCGTTTGATCCAACTCAATACGGCATGCCAGCGCGATACGACGAGAGTGGGAATTTCATCTATCCAGAAGGATTCGATCCTCAAACTCAAGATTGGCAACCAGGTTATGAGGCGCAACGAGAAGAGTGGGAGCGTCAATACGCTGAAGCACAAACTCGTTTCTTAGCTCATAAGAAACAGAAATCAGAAGCGCAAGCAGCAGATGCTGCCGCTGCGGCTGTTGCTCCTGCCCAAACTGGCGAGCCAACTGCTTAATAGCTGACCGTCTAGGAGACGAGCCATGATCTCGGTTGCACTAACTGGTGGAATCGGTTCAGGTAAATCATTAGTTGCTGATTTATTTGCTGAGCATGGCGCCATCTGTATTGACTCAGATCAATTATCAAGAGAGGTAATTGAGCGCGGGAAACCTGGTTTTGATGAAGTGGTTGCTCGCTTTGGTGACGATATTTTGTCCGGGGGCGAAATAAATCGTGCCAAACTTGCCGAGATAATTTTCCAGGATAGCAAGGCTCGCCAAGATCTTGAGGCAATAATCCATCCAAAAGTAAGGGAACTTGCTTTAAGAATGACAAGTAAAGCTGGGGAAAATGCGGTTGTAATAAATGAAATACCCCTGCTATATGAGACAAATGGACAAGACCGATTCGACCTGGTTATTACGGTTGAATCCAGTCTAGAAAATCGAAAAGCGAGATTGCTAGAACGCGGTTTAAAATCATACGAGATTGATAAACGCATCGCAGCGCAAGCCTCCACAGAAGAACGCAATTCAATTGCAGATGTCATAATCGAAAATGATGGAGATATTTCAAACTTAGAAGCTCAAGTGACCAATATTTGGGAGCGAGTAATACGACCTCGACTTGAAAATGAGTAGAGCGACATTATCTACTCCTCGTGCTGACAAGCCGTTCCAAGTAATAAGCGAATACCGCCCGGCGGGAGATCAGCCAAGCGCAATTGCTGAATTGACCGAACGCGTTGAACGTGGCGAGCCAGATATCGTTCTACTAGGCGCAACTGGAACCGGAAAATCAGCGACTGTTGCCTGGTTGATTGAACAAGTGCAGCGCCCAACTTTAGTGTTAGCGCCAAACAAAACTCTGGCTGCCCAGTTGGCCAACGAATTTCGCGAATTAATGCCGGAAAATGCAGTGGAGTATTTCGTCTCATATTATGACTATTACCAACCAGAAGCTTACGTGCCTCAGACAGATACTTTCATTGAGAAAGATGCCTCTATAAATTCTGAAGTAGAGCGACTTCGCTACTCCGCGACTTACTCGTTGTTGACGAGACGAGATGTAATTGTTGTAGCCACCGTATCTTGCATATACGGCCTTGGTACCCCTCAAGAATACATAGATCGAATGATTCGTATCGGAATTGGTGACACCATCGAGCGAAATTCACTTTTACGTAGATTTGTTGAAATCCAATATAAACGTAACGATGTTGCCTTTGAGCGGGGCACTTTTAGAGTTCGTGGTGACACTATTGAAATAATTCCCGTATACGAAGAGTTAGCGATTCGAATAGAAATGTTCGGAGATGAAATTGAGAAATTAACTACTTTGAACCCACTAACAGGCGAAATCGTCTCTGAGGTGGGTGAGATATTCATTTTTCCAGCCACTCATTATTCGGCCAGTCCAGAGACTATGAAACGCGCGATGTCGAAGATTGAGGATGAACTCGCAATTCGCCTTAAAGAGTTAGAGAATCAGAACAAACTCTTAGAAGCTCAGCGATTACGGATGCGAACCCAGTTTGACCTTGAAATGATGGCACAACTCGGTTTCTGTTCGGGAATTGAAAACTACTCCAGACATATTGATGGTCGAGAGCCGGGATCGGCCCCGAACTGTCTCTTAGATTATTTTCCAGAGGATTTCTTATGTGTAATCGACGAATCCCATATAACAGTTCCCCAGATTGGGGCGATGTATGAAGGAGATGCCTCTCGAAAGCGGACTTTAGTTGAGCACGGATTTAGACTCCCAAGCGCATTAGATAATCGCCCCTTGAAATTTAATGAGTTCCTAGAACGAACTCCGCAGAAAGTGTATTTATCGGCGACTCCAGGTCCATATGAATTGGAAAAATCTGGTGGCGTTTACGTTGAACAAGTTATTCGACCCACCGGCCTAGTCGACCCGAAAATTCTCGTTAAACCAACCAAGAATCAAATTGATGATCTAATGCACGAAATCCGACTTCGGGCAGAGCGTGATGAACGCGTTTTAGTTACTACGCTGACAAAAAAAATGGCAGAAGATTTGACGGACTACTTTGCAAATAATGGGATCAGAGTCCGCTATCTACACTCAGAAGTAGACACGCTTCGCAGAGTTGAGCTCTTGCGAGAATTGAGAAAGGGTGAGTACGACGTTCTTGTAGGAATAAATCTTCTTAGGGAGGGTTTAGATTTACCTGAGGTATCGCTAGTTTCCATATTAGATGCCGATAAAGAGGGCTTTCTCCGATCAACTCGCTCACTTATCCAAACTATCGGTCGAGCAGCTCGAAATGTATCCGGAGAAGTACATATGTATGCCGATAATCTGACCGATTCTATGAAGAATGCGATTGATGAGACTAATCGGCGAAGAACCAAGCAAGAGAGCTACAACCGAGATATGGGCATTGATCCGACGCCACTGAGGAAGCGAATTGCAGATATCACAGACTTAATTGAACGAGAGACTCTCGATACCGAAGAGGTAGTCTTAGCTAATCGAAGGGGTGTCGCTGAGACACCAGTAGGCGTACACGCAAAATCACTAGTCGCTTTACCTCGAGCCGAATTGTTGGGCTTGATAGATTCATTGACAGAGCAAATGCGCAACGCGGCTGAGCAACTTCAATTTGAATTGGCTGCTAGGTTGCGAGATGAAATTCGAGAGTTGAAGAGAGAACTACGGGGCATGGATGAGGCTGGCCACTAATGAGCGCTGAGCGTTTGGTAGTTCGAGGAGCTAGAGAGCACAATCTAAAAAATGTCTCTATTGATCTTCCTAGAAACTCACTAATTGTTTTTACCGGTTTATCTGGATCCGGCAAGTCATCGCTTGCGTTTGACACCATTTTTGCTGAGGGGCAACGAAGGTATGTGGAGTCGCTCTCGGCTTACGCTCGTCAATTCTTGGGGCAAATGGATAAGCCAGATGTTGATTTTATTGAGGGTTTATCACCAGCGGTTTCCATCGATCAAAAATCTACAAATAGAAATCCTAGATCTACGGTTGGAACAATTACGGAAGTTTATGATTATTTGAGATTGTTATTCGCTCGCGCTGGAAAGCCACATTGTCCAAAATGCGGCAAGTCCATCACAAAGCAAACTCCGCAAAATATCGTCGACCAAATACTTACTTTACCCACAGAGACAAAGTTCCAAGTCTTAGCCCCAATGATTCGCTCTAGGAAAGGTGAATTTGCTGATCTTTTCAAAGATCTTCAGAGTCAGGGATACTCGCGGGCACGAGTTGACGGTGTGACGATTCAGTTAAGTGATGCTCCGAAATTAAAGAAACAAGAGAAGCACACAATTGAAGTTGTGATTGACCGACTTACTGCTAAGCCAGAATCTCAGCAGCGGCTAACCGATTCCATCGAAACGGCACTTCGGCTGGCAAATGGATTGGTGACTTTGGAGTTTGTTGACGCAGAAGGAAAAGAAGAGAAGGAGCGAACCTATAGCGAGTTGCTGGCTTGCCATGATTGCGGCATCTCGATTCAAGAAATGGAACCCCGCTCATTCTCATTTAATTCTCCGTTTGGTGCCTGTCCTGAGTGCACCGGAATTGGTTCAAAGCTTGAAGTCGATGAAGGACTGGTTATTCCAGATGACAGCATTTCTATTAATGAAGGGGCGATTGCGCCGTGGGCTGGCGGACAAAGTTCTGAATATTTCAATAATCTACTAGAGGCGCTCGCGAAAGATATTAAGTTCTCTATGGACACTCCATGGTTGAAACTCTCTGCAAAAGCAAAAGCCGCCATTTTAAATGGTTACGAATATGAAGTTCACGTTAAATATCGCAATCGGTACGGCAGGGTGCGCAGCTATTCGACTGGCTTTGAAGGGGTTATTCCATTCATTGAACGACGTCACGGTGAAACTGAAAGTGATTACAGTCGCGAGAAATATGAAGCGTACATGCGTGAGACTCCGTGCGCAGTCTGTGATGGATCTAGATTAAAACCGGAGGTGCTAGCCGTTACTTTGGCTGAGAAAAATATTGCTGAGATTTGTGAACTGTCGATTGAGGATTGCGCACAGTTTCTCCGGGAAATCAAATTAGGCACTCGGGAAGCCAAGATTGCGGAACGCGTTATGAAAGAAGTGAATGCCAGGTTGGGTTTCTTATTAGATGTTGGTCTGGAGTATCTAACGTTAGCGAGGCCGGCAGCATCTCTCTCAGGTGGAGAGGCGCAACGTATTCGCTTAGCAACTCAAATTGGTTCTGGCCTAGTGGGAGTTCTCTATGTCTTGGATGAACCGAGTATTGGATTACATCAACGAGATAATCGAAGATTAATTGAAACCCTTACTCACTTAAGAGATCTAGGCAATACCTTGATTGTTGTCGAGCATGACGAAGAAACGATTCGCACGGCGGATTGGATCGTCGATATCGGACCCGGTGCCGGGGAGCACGGTGGTGAAATTGTAGTTTCTGGCAATTTGGATCAGTTAATCAAATCCAAAAAATCAGTTACCGGTGCCTACATCTCAGGTGCTTCGCAGATTGCCATCCCCAAAAAGCGACGAAAAATGGATCCGAAACGAATGCTTGTTGTTAAAGAAGCCAGAGAGAATAATTTGAAAGGAATAGATGTCCAATTCCCACTCGGATTGTTTATTTCGGTTACTGGCGTCAGTGGATCTGGAAAATCAACTCTAGTTAACGACATTCTTTATTCAGTTCTCGCTAATAAGCTAAATGGGGCTCGAATTGTTCCTGGAAGGCATCGAACGATTTCTGGAGTCGAACATCTAGACAAAGTGGTCCACGTTGATCAATCTCCGATCGGAAGAACTCCTAGATCAAACCCGGCTACCTACACGGGCGTCTTCGATAAAGTGCGTGCACTATTCGCTGAGACCAGTGAAGCAAAAGTTAGGGGTTACCAACAGGGTCGATTCTCATTTAACGTTAAAGGTGGGCGTTGTGAAAATTGTGCAGGGGATGGCACCATCACCATCGAGATGAATTTCCTACCAGATGTCTATGTCCCTTGCGAAGTTTGCCATGGTGCTCGATACAACAGAGAGACCTTAGAAGTTCACTACAAAGGAAAAACTATTGCGGAAGTTCTGGATATGCCGATTGAAAGGGCGGCCGAATTCTTCGAATCAATTCCAGCGATTCATCGATATTTGAAGACGCTTTGTGACGTTGGCTTAGGTTATGTGCGACTCGGCCAATCAGCGCCAACCCTCTCCGGCGGTGAAGCGCAACGAGTCAAGCTAGCGACAGAATTGCAGCGGCGATCAACTGGTCGAACTATTTATGTTTTAGATGAACCTACGACGGGCTTACATTTCGAAGATGTCCGCAAATTACTAGGCGTATTACAGCGGTTAGTGGATAACGGCAATACCGTCGTAGTTATTGAACACAATCTTGATGTGATCAAATGTGCCGACTGGATCATTGATTTAGGACCTGAAGGCGGTTCGGGTGGCGGTACCGTCGTAGTTGAAGGAACCCCAGAATTGGTCGCTAAGCACTCGAAGAGCTACACCGCCAAATTCTTGGCCCCAGTTCTAAGCCGGTAAACAAGTGTCGGATCCAAAAAGTTATCGCCCAGCAAACATCCCAGATGACCCTGGCGTGTATCGATTCTTCGATTCAAATGAGAAAGTAATCTATGTTGGAAAAGCTCGATCATTAAAAAATCGTATCAATTCATATTTCCAAAGCAATTTGCCAGAGAAGACGCGAAAAATGGTAAGTACCGCGGTTCGAGTTGATTGGACCGTTGTCGAGAGCGAAGTTGCAGCCCTACAGCTTGAATTCAGTTGGATTAAAGAGGAAAACCCCCAATTCAATGTGCAATTCAAAGATGATAAGTCCTACCCCTATCTTGCGATAAGTGTAAAAGAAGAAATCCCGCGGGTTTTCGTTACGCGTCGCCAGAAGCAGAAAGGCGTGAAGTATTTTGGTCCATACGCGCACGCTTGGGCACTTCGAACCACCTTTGATTTAATACTAGACAGTTTTCCCATTCGCTCTTGCTCAGAAAGTAATTTCGAGAGGGCGGAAAAAACTAAGCGTCATTGTCTGCTTGGCGATATTGGAAAATGCTCCGCACCTTGCGTTGGTCGAATTTCAAAAACTGCGCACCGAGAACTTGTTGATCGACTTCTTTCCTTCATGGATTCGGGAAATCAAGATATTGAGCGTCACCTCAGAGAAGAGATGGAGCGGGCAGCTGCCTCCGAAGATTTTGAAAGAGCTGCAAAACTTCGAGACAAACTCCATGGGATTGAAGTTGCCTCGGCTTCTAGCGACGCTGCTATCTCTGATTCCATCACGGCAGATTTCATCGCTATTCACGACGACATAACACACTCTTCGGCCTCCATCTTTCGAGTGCGCAAAGGTCGAGTAGTGGGATCTAGATCTTGGATTATTGATCGCAGCAATCTTCTGGAAGATGAAGATTTAGTAGGTGCTGCACTTGAGATGATCTATCGAGAATTTGAGATCCCAGGTGAGATTGAAATTAATCTCCCAATAAAGGATGGCGCAGAGTTTGAAATGCTTTTAGGGGAGCGAGCTGGACGTCGAGTTTATTTGAATCGACCAATACGTGGTGAAAGATTTGAAATTCTTGAAACTGTCCGAAGAAATGCCAACCAAGCTCTTATTCAATTTCTTAGCAAACGCGCTAATGATGCTGCAGTGTCTGGTCGAGCGCTTGAAGAACTAGCCAGCGCTTTAGATATGGACGAATTGCCACTGCGCATCGAATGCTTTGATATTTCAAACATTCAAGGGACTTCGGTAGTTGCGTCTATGGTTGTTTTTGAAGATGGACAACCCAAAAAAAGTGATTACCGGAGATTTGGCATTGAAGATAGTGAGAAGTTTGATGACACCAGGGCAATGCATCATGTAGTAACGAGAAGATTTAAGCGTTATTTAGCGGAGAAAGATTTGGAGAATCTTGATGGCGTGGCACGACCTAAATTCGCCTACCCGCCGCAATTACTGATAGTTGATGGAGGTCGAGGCCAGGTAAATGCCGCGGCGCGCGCCTTGTCCGAGTTGGGAATTACAAATTTAACTCTCGTGGGCTTGGCAAAGCGTCTGGAAGAAATCTGGTTCCCGGATCGAGCGTATCCGGTGATCCTTCCTCGAAACAGCGAAGCTCTCTACTTGGTACAGCGAATTCGAGATGAAGCGCATCGATTTGCTGTCACCTTCCACCGATCAAAACGGTCTCGATTAATGCTGGAGTCACTTCTCGATGAAGTGCCAGGACTTGGAGAAACCCGCCGCACTTTACTTCTAGAGAGATTTGGTTCGATTGCCGCCCTCCGCAAAGCGGAGTTAGAGGAGATTGCTTCAATACCGGGGATTGGAATAAAGACTGCCACACAGATAATCACAGAGCTAGCTTCCAAATCTACTAGCGAACATATAGATGCACGTACCGGCGAGATTATCGAACATCCTTGACATGGATAGCATGATGGGTGCGTGGCTAGAGAAGTTGTAGTTATAACAGGCATGAGTGGTGCCGGTCGATCAACGGTTGCTCACTCAATGGAAGATGCGGGCTGGTATGTGATAGATAATTTACCGCCACAACTCCTTACCTCTGTCTTACAGATGACAGAGAATTCTGCAGATTCAATCGCGGTGGTCATCGATGTCCGAGGCAGACAATTCTTTGACGATCTCAATCGTTCACTCGCTGAAGTCGTAGAAATGGGAGTTGGAAGAAAAATTATTTTTGTTGATGCCTCAGATGAGGTGTTAATAAAAAGATTTGAAACTTCTCGTCGACCACACCCGCTTCAGGGAACCGATCGTATCTTGGACGGAATTGAACGAGAGCGAACTAAGCTCCAAGAACTGCGATCAGGAGCGGATCTCGTCGTAGATACTTCGCAATTAAATATCCATCAATTAGAGCGAAAGATTAACGAACTCTTTCACAGTGGTTCGTTATCTGGATTGAAAGTTAATGTGCTCTCTTTCGGATATAAGTTTGGCATTCCAGCCGATGCTGATTTAGTAATGGATTGTAGGTTCATTCCAAATCCACACTGGCAGGAAGAATTGCGACCGAAAAACGGATTGGATAAAGCAGTTAGCGAAGCGGTACTGACCGCCAATGAAGTGCCAGAATTCCTAGAGCGATATATATCTATGTTTGAAAGCATTGCCAATGGCTATCTGAGAGAAGGGAAAAAGTTCATCACGTTAGCGATTGGCTGCACCGGAGGTAAACATCGAAGCGTGGCAATTGCCGAAGAACTAGCTAGCCGATTAAACGGAAAAGTTATTTCACCTGAAAATTCAGTTGCAGCTCACGCGATACATAGGGATTTGGGTCGAGAACGTTGATTTCTAGTCCGAAAATTGTCGCTTTTGGTGGCGGCCATGGACTTGCGGCAACTTTACGAGCGCTTCGTGCTCTCACCAAGAACCTAACGGCAATTGTCACCGTTGCAGATAACGGTGGATCGAGCGGCAGATTGCGCAGAGAATTTAATTCGCTACCTCCCGGCGATCTACGAATGGCACTTGCGGCCTTATGTGGCGATGATGATTGGGGAAGAAACTGGGCCGCCTTAATGCAATATCGATTTACTTCAGATGGCGAACTAAATGGACATAGCGTTGGAAACTTACTTCTGGCGGCTCTGTGGGATAAAGATGGCGATCCAGTCGCTGGATTGGATCGAGTTGGCGAATTATTGAAAGTGGTTGGACGAGTCCTGCCGATGTCGCGGGAACCTTTAGATGTTGAAGGAAGATTCCGAACCTGGGAAGGAACGCAAGTAATTCGGGGCCAGAAAGAAGTTGCTTTGGGCCGGGGAGTGCTTGAAGAGTTGAACTTGATTCCAGCTGGGGCTGCTCCAACTTCTGAGGGGTTATCTGCGATAGCCGATGCGGATTTTCTTACACTGGGACCAGGATCGTGGTTTACCAGCGTGCTACCTCACCTTTTGTTAGAACAGCAACGGGAAGCAATTTGTAAATCAAGTGCGCGTCGAATACTTATCCTAAATTTGGAATCTGATTCGACCACAGAAGAGATGGCGGGCGTTGGCCCAGCTGAACATCTTCGGATGCTTCGGAATTTTGCGCCGGAATTTACCTGCAATTTTGCGTTTGCCGATACTTCGCTGGCTTCTCGCGCGGAGGAAATATCCGAATTGCGAAAAATCATTTCAGAGATGGGCGGCGAACTAATTGTGAGCGATCTCGCAATCAGTCCCGGAAGTAACCAGCATAATTCAGAGAAATTAGCTGGCTGTTTTCGAGAAATTCTCACCAGTTAAGTGATTAGATAATCCTCATGGCGATGACAGCTTCGGTTAAAGACGAGTTAAGCCGACTTTCTGTATCAAAACCTTGCTGCCGCAAAGCTGAAGTTTCAGCAATTCTTAGATTCGCTGGCGGACTCCACCTAACCACAGGGAAAGTAATGGTTGAAATAGAATTGGATACCGCTCAAGCAGCTCGCCGAGTGCGTAAAGATATTGGCGATATTTACGGGCATGAATCTGACCTTGCGGTAATCAGCGCTGGTGGGTTACGTAAAGGCAGTAGATATCTGGTCCGGGTCATCAAAGATGGCGATGCGCTAGCTCGTCAGACCGGATTAGTTGATTCAAATGCGCGCCCAGTTCGAGGTTTACCCCCTCAAGTTGTCTCTGCTGGTGTTTGTGATGCTGAAGCTGCATGGCGCGGCGCATTTCTTGCGCATGGCTCATTAACTGAACCTGGCCGTTCATCGGCACTTGAAATCACCTGCCCAGGGCCTGAAGCCGCATTGGCTTTGGTCGGTGCGGCGCGACGATTGGGAATTACTGCCAAGGCAAGAGAAGTGCGCGGCGTTGATCGAGTGGTAATTCGAGATGGCGATGCCATCGGTGTTCTCTTAACTCGCCTGGGAGCTCATGAAAGTGTGATGGCTTGGGAAGAGCGAAGAATGCGAAGAGAAGTTCGCGCTACTGCAAATCGGCTCGCAAATTTTGACGATGCAAATCTGCGCAGATCAGCTCGAGCAGCGGTAGCAGCCTCAGCTCGAGTGCAGCGCGCTCTTGAAATTCTTGGTGAGGATATTCCTGGACATTTGCGAGAAGCGGGTGAATTACGAATCAATCATGGCCAAGCGAGTCTTGAAGAGTTAGGGTCACTTGCAACGCCTCCCATGACGAAGGATGCGATTGCAGGAAGAATTCGAAGGTTGCTTGCTATGGCTGACAAGCGCGCCTCCGAGTTAGGAATTCCTGATACTGAAGCAGGATTAACTCCGGACCTACTTGGTTAAGTATTGGCAGAACTTAGACTGGTAGACTGGGGGCTTCGCCACGACGGTGTGGCCAATAGAAACTCAATTTTATTTAGGACGAGGACTGCTCAATGGTAAAAGTTGGCATAAATGGATTTGGTCGAATTGGCCGAAACTTCTTACGTGCGGCTCTAGCTGCGAAATCACCAGTAGAAATTGTTGCGGTGAATGACTTGACCAGCATCGACACCCTCGCCCATCTAATCAAGTACGACTCAATCCTTGGCAGAATCGACCAAGAAGTTTCCTTTGATGATAATTCGCTAACAATTGGTGGCAAGAAGATCCGAGTTTTCGCCGAAAAGGATCCAGCGTTATTGCCATGGTCCTCAGTCGGCGCCGATATAGTAATTGAATCAACTGGAAGATTTACCAAAGCTTCCGATGCCGCAAAGCACTTAACTGGTGGTGCTAAGAAAGTTGTTATTTCGGCGCCAGCCACTGATGAAGATGTAACTTTAGTATTGGGCGTAAATGAAAACGCGTACGATCCTAAGAATCACAAGATAATTTCAAATGCTTCCTGCACAACTAACTGCTTAGCACCTATGGCAAAAGTTATTCATGAAAACTTTGGAATTGTACGTGGCTTTATGACTACCGTTCACGCGTACACAAATGATCAAGTAATTTTGGATTTTCCTCATAAGGATCTTCGCCGAGCTAGATCTGCTGCCACAAATATCATCCCAACTTCAACTGGTGCCGCTAAGGCCATTGGTCTAGTTCTTCCCGAATTAAAAGGAAAATTAGATGGTTATGCGCTGCGCGTTCCCGTTCCCACAGGCTCAATCACAGACCTAACTGTCGAAGTGTCGAAAGAGACGTCAGCGAGTGAAGTGAACGCGGCGATGAAGGCAGCAGCTAATGGTGCGTTGCGCGGTATTTTGCGCTACACCGAGGATCCAATCGTCTCCACTGACATTGTTACAGATCCACACTCAAGTATTTTCGATGCGGGTATCACCAAAGTGATTGGCAATCAAGTAAAGGTTGCATCCTGGTATGACAACGAGTGGGGATACTCGAATCGTCTAGTTGATTTGATGGTCTTCATCGGAAAGTCGCTCTAGCGAATTGCTCCCTGAATTCACAGCTAATCAAGTCTCAGGCAGGCGAGTATTTCTTCGCTGTGATTTAAATGTTCCGATTAAAGATGGTCGGATAACCGATGACGGTCGAATCCGAGCTTCCTTACCAACCATCAACGCTTTACTTGATGCAAATTGTGGGATTGTTATCTGTGCACACTTGGGAAGACCTAAAGGGGAACGGAGAGTTGAACTATCGCTAGCGCCTATCGCAGACCGTTTAAGTGAGCTTTTAAACCGTCCGATTAGATTCGTGGCCGAAGCCGTTGGTGACTTAGCCAGCGAAGCCGTAAGCTCAACTAAGCCTGGTGATGTAATACTCCTTGAAAACATCCGGTTTGAGCTCGCCGAAACCTCAAAGGATGAATCGGAACGAGTCGCGTTGGCTAAGAACCTTGCAAAAGGAATCGACTTCTATATTGGAGATGGATTTGGTGCAGTTCACCGAAAACATGCATCTGTTTATGAGTTGGCCAAACTACTTCCTCATGCTGCTGGCAAGTTAGTTGCCGCTGAAGTCAAAGTATTAAAGACGCTATTGGAGTCTCCGAAATCACCTTTTACAGTGGTGCTTGGTGGCGCAAAGGTTTCAGACAAGATAGCGGTTATCAAGAATTTGGTGACTCGGGTAGATCGAATAGCAATCGGTGGCGGAATGGCATTTACTTTTCTAGCCGCTCGCGGTTTCGCTGTTGGGAAATCACTGTTGGAGCAAGATTCGATCGAAACCGTCAAAGAAATATTTAGTATTGCTAAAGATCAAGAAGTTGAACTATTACTGCCCACAGATGTGCTTGGTGCGACAACGTTTTCGGATCAACCAGCCAAAACGTTTTCGGTAAATTCAATTCCAGATGAAATGATTGGTTTAGATATCGGTCCGGAGAGCGCAGCGAGATTTGCCGCTGCAATTACCGAGTCTGCAACCGTCTTTTGGAATGGCCCGATGGGCGTTTTCGAATTCTCAAATTTTGCTGGCGGCACGCGTACGATTGCGGAAGCGCTCACAAAAGTTGCTGGTCTTTCGGTAGTTGGTGGTGGAGACTCGGCGGCTGCCGTCAGAGCGCTAGGATTTTCAGATTCGCAATTTGGTTATGTCTCAACCGGAGGCGGCGCTTCTCTCGAGTACCTTGAGGGCAAGACCTTGCCGGGCCTAGAAGCGTTAAATGATGAGGAGAAGTAAATGCGTCGCCCATTGATAGCCGGAAATTGGAAGATGAATCTCAACCATCTCGAGGCGATTGCGGTAACCCAGAAATTGGCATATTCCCTGGAAGAACGGGATTTCGACGCAGTTGATATTGCAATCTTTCCGCCGTTTACCGATCTTCGATCTGTGCAAACTCTGGTTGATGGTGATCGACTTCGAATTACCTATGGTGCACAGGATGTCTCACCTGATAAATCCGGGGCATTCACGGGTGACATCTCTGCTTCCATGTTAAAGAAACTCGACTGTACCTATGTAATCGTCGGTCACTCCGAGAGACGCTCAATCCATAATGAAACTGATGAGTTGTTAAATCGAAAACTAAGAACCGTTTTATCCAATGAGATGTTCCCAATTTTCTGCATCGGAGAAGGAATTGAAGTAAGAGAAGCAGGCGACCAGGTGCGATTTGTACTGGACCAACTTAAGAATGGTTTGAAGGGGTTACATAAACCAGATTTGAAGAAGATTGTCTTCGCCTACGAGCCAATTTGGGCGATTGGCACCGGCAAGACCGCAACTCCTGAGGACGCGCAAGAGGTATGTAGCGCAATTCGAAAGGAGCTAGTAAAAATTGGAAGTGATGAGATATCTGAAAATGCGCGGATTCTCTATGGCGGCTCAGTTAAATCCTCCAATATCGTGGAGATTATGAAGCAGCCAGATATCGACGGAGCACTAGTTGGCGGAGCCAGCTTGGAACCAGAAGAGTTTGCTCGAATCGGGAAGTTTCACCGAGTCATATAAAGCGATTTGAGAAGGTAGAATATCCACCTACAAGGGGGCGAAAGCGTGGCATTAGCACTTTCCATAGTTCTGGTCTTGACCAGCATTTTGATGATTCTGCTTGTTCTATTACATAAAGGTAAAGGAAGCGGACTTTCAGACCTATTTGGAGGTGGACTTTCTTCTACTTATGGCGGATCTTCGGTAGTCGAGAAGAATCTGGATCGAATCACGATTGTCGTTGGCGGAATTTGGTTTGCCTCAGTAATCGCACTTGGCTTAGTTTTGAAGTAATTTCCAAAAAAGTTTTACCTAAGATAAAGACGGGGAGCTAAACATGGCAGGTGGCAGCGCAATTCGAGGTTCGCGTGTTGGTGCAGGTCCAATGGGAGAAGCCGAGCGCGGCGAAGCGATTGCGCGTTTTCGAATTTCATACTGGTGCCTCAACGGCCATGAAACTAAACCATCTTTTGCAGATGATGGCACGGTAGCGATTCCGGAGGAATGGGATTGTCCAAGATGTGGCTTCCCTGCAGGTAGAGATAAGAATAATCCTCCTTCACCTATGAAGAATGAGCCGTATAAAACGCATTTGGCATATGTGAAAGAACGCCGCACTGAAGCTGAGGCTAAGAAAATTCTAGAAGCTGCACTTAAGAAACTTCGCGCAGCTGACGAAGATTAAATCTCTGCTAGCGCACTAATTAGAGATTTGAGACCAGCTTCAATATTCTTAAAATGTATTCTCAAGATAGGTAGATTCCGAGAATCTAGCGCTTGGAAATCTCCTAAAGCTTGGGCAGAAATTAATTCACCAAAGGTGTACTTCTGGTTGGGTATTTGAAAATCATTTTTTGACTTGGAAGTTATTTGAAGGAACGCGCCCGAAGCTGGTCCACCTTTGTGGAATTGGCCAGTTGAATGAAGAAATCTTGGCCCCCAACCAAAAGTAGTTGGTTTCTGGAACCTATTTTGGAGAATGTTCTGTAACTCTGTGATACGGCCCTGATCGCGACTTAGATAGGCCATAATTGCGATGTAATCACTTTTCCGGTTTAACATCTCTCCAAGAACTTGAGGTAAAGAATCTCCCTTAAATTTTCCGTAAACCGCGAGATCTTTATCCTCATATGACTTCTCTGGATTGGCTGGGGATTTCTCAAATAATATCGCGCTAGTTCGTTCCTTAGATTCTGCAACGTTAGGTTGATTAAAGGGATCTACCTCTAGTAGAAAACAAAGTAGAGCGGTCACCCACTCCCAAAAGATAAATTGTGCTCCAAGCGAACCCTCCACCGAGAGGGCGCCACCTTTTTTGAAGGTTATGGCTGAGACCTCACTTCTAGAGATCACAACTGGAAGAACGCCACGTCCAGATTTACCGGAGGATTCACCAATCAATTGCTCAATCCAATCGCCAAGGCCAGTGATTGAATCGCGATCGAAAATCTTCGGGAATGGCGCTCGCCTTAAGTAGGAGGCTACTTTTACCGGTTCCGAATCAATCTCGGTAAAGCGGGCCGCCGCAGTTTCTGCATCATCGAGCAGGAGTGAAATATCAATCCCCAACAAAGCTGCCGGAGTCAATCCAAATGCGCTCAATGCGCTGAACCGTCCGCCTACTTTAGGGTTAGCAAGAACTGTTTTAAGACCTTCGGTATTACTTATTAATTCCAATTCACTTCCAGGATCGGTAACGATAACGAAGTGATTCTTGGGATCCAAACCCATAATCCGCACTCGGTCGATGAGAAATGCGAATTGCGATTTTGTTTCAATAGTTGTACCGGATTTTGAGGAGATAATGATGCAACTATTCGCAAGGCCAGGTTTAAGCACTTCTTCTATTTGATCTGGATTCGTAGAATCGAGAATCTCCAAATCCTTCTTAAAGTAGTTAGCGATTACCTCAGGCGCTAACGAGGACCCGCCCATGCCACAGAGAATGAACCGTGAATGTCCGAGCTCTCGCGACCAGGCCGAAAGCGCATCCAATTCCGGAAGCAGCTCTCTTGAAGTTCTTGGTAGGTCTACCCAATCCAGACGATTTTTTGCTTCGGCGGCAGCAGCATCGCCCCAGATGGTGTGATCTTTTTGGGCAAGGCGCGGCGTAATTAGATTGAGAGCTTTCCAATCTTCATTCTCAATTTCAAAACCTTGAGTCGTGATCAAGGCGTTACCTTGGAGACGGTTGAGATTAACTCGAGCCAAGGTTTGATAAATTTTTCAATACCTTCTAACTCAAGTTTTTCTGCGACTTGCTCGATATCTATCCCTAAATTTAAAAGCTCGGTAATTACTCCGCTTGCATCTTCATAGTTGCCGGTAATGGTATCTCCACGAAAATTCTTAGTTTTCGAAGCGGCAACCAAGGTTGATTCAGGCATAGTGTTGACAGAATCTGGTGCAATAAGTTCAGTCACGTACATAGCGGGATCGTAATTTGGATCTTTAACCCCAGTTGAAGCCCAAAGAGGTCGCTGGAGCGCGGCTCCCGCAGCAGCAAGTTCAGACCAACTGGGCGTCTTAGATACTTCGACAAACTCTTGATAGGCCAATCGCGCATTTGCAATTGCCGCCCGACCGCAGAGTTCTGATCGCCCGACCTCTCTTAATTGGGGATCAATCTCAGTATCTACTCGACTTACAAAGAAGGAAGCCACCGAGTGAATTCCGGAGATGGAAAGGCCATTGGCTCTCCGCTCCGTTAAACCTGCTTGGTAGGCAGCCAAGACTTCTCGATATCTTGAAACTGAGAAAATAATCGTGACGTTGACGCTAATTCCTTCAGAAATCAACTTAGCGATTGCCGGCAATCCTTCTTTGGTTGCCGGAACTTTAATTAAGAGGTTAGGCATATCGATCTTTTGCCAAAGAAATTGCGCCTGTTCAATAGTATTTTTAGTATCGCGCGCCAGTCTTGGGTCCACTTCGATACTGACTCGACCATCCTTGCCACCACTTATTTGATAAGTGTCATGGAAGATTTCACAGGCTTGCTTCACATCGCTACAAGTTAATTCAGTAATGATCGACTCCGCCGCTAATCCAGATTTCTGCATTTGAAGAATGTCACTTCGATAAAGTTCAGAATTTGCAATCGCGCTAGCGAAGATAGCCGGATTGGTGGTAACTCCCACGACATTCTTTTGGGAAATCAGCTCTGGCAAGTAACTTGCCGTTCCATCTACTTTCATCCGCTCTCGAGATAGATCGTCGAGCCATATTGAAACCCCGGCTTGAGAAATCTCGGCCAGCGCCATTATTGAACCTTTGCTCTGATCTCTTTTGCCACGGCTACTACGTTAGCTACCGTGAAACCGAATTCTGCAAAGAGTTTTGTATGAGATGCCGAAGCGCCAAAGTGTTCAATGGAAATACAGCCACCCTGATCGCCAACATATTTATGCCAACCTTGGCTGACACCGGCTTCAATACTTAGCTTGGCCTTTAGTTTTGGTGGAATCACGAGCTCCCGATATTGCGCGGGCTGTTCCTGGAACCATTCAAGGCATGGGGCGCTGACTACCTGCACCCGCTCGCCCTCTTGATTCAATTCAGCTGCGGCTTGCAGAGCGAGAGAAACTTCAGAGCCGGTGGCAATTATCAGCAGAGTTGGATCCTCGGCAGTCAAGATTATGTAAGCACCCAGTCTTACCTTTTCAGCCGTTGCGAATTTCGCTCGATCAAGAACCGGAAGATTCTGTCTTGAAAGAATCAGTCCAGTGGGTTCTCTGCGCCGCAAAATCTCCTGCCACGCCACTAGCACTTCGTTGGCATCGGCCGGCCGGACGACATTCAAACCGGGCATGGCTCGTAACGAGGCTAGATGCTCAATCGGTTGATGAGTTGGGCCGTCTTCTCCCAGTCCAATTGAATCGTGGGTCCAAATATAGGTAACTGGAAGCTTCATCAAAGCGCTGAGGCGAACTGCGCCCCTCATGTAGTCGCTAAATACCAAGAAGGTGCCGCCAAAAGGAATTAAACCTCCGTGAAGTGCCATTCCATTAAGGATTGAACCCATCGCGTGCTCACGTATTCCAAAAAAGATATTCCTACCGTAAGGAGAGGCGCCTTTCATTCCAGATTTTTCCGGAAGAAATGAACCGCCACTTTCAATATAAGTATTATTACTTTCCGCCAAATCTGCAGAACCACCAATCATTTCTGGTAACAGTTTGGCAAGTTGATTAATAACATCGCCAGAAGCTTTTCGAGTTGCAATCTCCTTTTCCATGGGAAATTCCTTGAGCGATTTAAGAATGTCTTCCGGGATTTCTCGCTTTTGGAGGCGATCCAAGAGCGCAGCCCGCTCTGGATTTGCGCTTCGCCAAAGTTTAAATTGCTCCGACCAGACCTTCTTAATCTCTTGATTTCGGATTGCCACCGCTTCGACGTGTTGCTTTACTGAATCAGGATAATAGAAGTCATCTAACGGCAGCCCGAGGACTTCTTTAGTTGCATTTACCTCATCTACGCCAAGGGCTGAACCATGAGATTTTGCGGTATTACGAGCGCTTGGAGCTGGCCATGCGATAACTGATTTGAGTCGGATTAAGGTTGGTTGCTCCGATTCTGACGCGGCGGATTGCATGGCGTTTTCTAGTGCACCGCGATCTACATTTCCGTCAGGTAATGTCGCTACTTCAAAAAC
>JBJTUU010000073.1:0-3691 GCA_046080845.1 Actinomycetales bacterium
GAGCTTACGGTAGAAGTTGCTTAACGACCGCGCTTAAGTAAGCGTTCGTAATCAAGAATTAAAACAGCGCGCGCCTCAAGCTTTATCCAACCACGTTGTGCGAAATCAGCGAGCGCCTTATTAACGGTCTCGCGAGATGCGCCAACTAGTTGGGCTAACTCTTCTTGAGTTAGATCGTGGTGGACTAAAAAGCCTTCGTTCTTCTTTTCACCGAACTTCACACCAAGATCAATTAGCGCTTTAGCTACGCGCCCTGGGACATCTGAGAAAACTAGATCGCTTACGACTTCATTGGTGCGGCGCAACCTTGAGGCTAATCGAGCCAAGAGATGGAGCGATGCTTCGGGATGTTCCCGCACCCAAGGAATTACTTTTTCTTGGCCAAGTGAGAGGAGCCTGGATTCAGTAACTGCGGTTGCCGTTGAAGTTCTTGGGCCGGCATCAAAGAGCGAGAGATCACCAAACATATCGCCAGGTCCTAAAACCATAAGTAAGTTCTCGCGACCATCTTGGGATTTAGTTCCAAGTTTTATCTTGCCGCTTGTGATGATGTAAAGATTGTCGCCATCATCGCCTTCTTTGAAGAGGGCTTGGCCTTTCCGTAATTTCACCGGGGACATTCCAGCGCGCAAGGTATTTGCCGCCGCCGGGTCTAATCCTTGGAAAATCGGCGCCTTTCGGACGACATTTTCATCAATTGCTTCATTCTTTGCGGGCACGCGCTCACCTTACTATTCATCCATCATGGGCGCCAAACTCGCGAAAAAAGAAGAATCTGCGATGGCGATCTATCGGATTCTCAGCAAGCGTTATCCAAATGTTCGTTGTGAATTAGATTTTCGAAACCCGCTACAACTCCTTATCGCAACTGTTCTCTCCGCGCAATGCACCGATAAACGAGTAAATGCGGTAACGCCCGCGCTATTTAAGCGATATAAAAAGGTTGACGATTTTGCAGGTGCAAATTTACGAGAGCTACAAACTATTATTAAATCAACTGGCTTTTATCGAGCCAAAGCGAAAAACATCAAGGGCTTAGCAATAAGGATCGTTAAAGATTATGCCGGAGAAGTTCCCGGTAAATTAGAGGAACTCGTTAAATTGCCTGGGGTGGGACGAAAAACTGCAAATGTAGTTTTAGGCCATGCCTTTAATACTCCCGGCATAACCGTTGATACCCATTTCGGAAGACTAAGTCGACGATTTGGTTGGACCAAAGAGACCGATCCGGTAAAGGTTGAGTTCGCAGTCGCTAAGTTAGTTCCGGAGCGGGAATGGACCAATCTTTCGCAACGGATGATCTGGCATGGCCGGCGAATCTGTCACTCAAGAAAACCTGCGTGCGGCGCTTGTCCGGTTTCGGAGCTATGTCCATCCTTTGGCATAGGTGAGCGAGATAAAATTAAGGCGATGAAATTAGTAAAGAGCGATAGCGATTTTCGATGATTCTAGATTTTATCCTTGCCGGTTTAATGATTATCGCAATCGCGCAAGGTTTTAATCGCGGCTTACTACCAACTTTGTTCTCAGTCATTGGCTACCTCGGCGGCGGCATTCTTGGGTTATTTGCTGCAAAAGAAATCACCAGTGATTGGAAGGGATTACTTACCGTAATCCTCACCTATCTCGCAGCAATCTTTGCTGGCGCCCAACTCGGCAGTTTCATCGCCGCAAAAATCGGTTCCGGGATGCGCAAACGAGTCTTATTCGGACCATTTAAATTTCTTGATTCAATTCTTGGGGGAGCACTTGCCTTACTACAACTTGTTATTTTGGCGGCGATAGTCGTAACCATCGTGGATTACCTTCCCTGGAAAGCGCCGCACCAGATAATTGAATCGAGCCGGATCTACCGTTATTTCGCCGACCTTAATCTTCTCGCTTTCCAGATTTCAGACCTTCTGAAATCAGTTTCATCACATTTGGATCAGCTAAAGTCGTAGCATCCCCAACTGCGCGATTTTCGGCGACATCTCGAAGTAACCGTCGCATAATCTTTCCGCTACGTGTCTTGGGTAATTCATTAACGACCATAATCTGTTTTGGTCGCGCGATTGGTCCAATCTCTTTTGAAACATGTTCTTTTAGCGCTTTCTCTAACCCAGTTTGGGCCGCACCGACGCCACCGCGCAAAATCACAAAGGCAACTATCGCTTGTCCGGTTAGATCATCTTTGGCGCCAACGACTGCGGCTTCCGCGATTGCATCATGAGAGACGAGTGCGGATTCCACTTCAGTCGTAGAGATGCGATGGCCGGAAACATTCATCACATCGTCAACTCTTCCTAAGACCCAGAGCGCGCCATCTTCATCTAACTTTGCGCCATCACCAGCGAAATAAAGTCCAGCAAAGCGCGACCAATAAGTTTCTTGATATCTCGCCGGTTCTTTCCAAACTCCACGCAACATAGCGGGCCAAGGTTTATCAATAATTAAATAGCCACCCGATCCTTTTTCAACGGGCTTACCGGAATCATCTACGACTTTTGCGCTTATGCCAGGTAGCGGCAACATCGCAGATCCCGGTTTAGTAGCGGTGACTCCGGGAAGCGGTGAGATCATGATTGCTCCAGTTTCGGTCTGCCACCAGGTATCAACGATCGGACAGCGATTACCGCCGATAACTTCGCGGTACCACATCCAAGCTTCCGGATTAATTGGTTCACCTACTGATCCGAGCAGGCGAAGTGAAGTTAAGTTCTGCTTCTTGGGAAACTCATCGCCCCACTTCATCCAAGTTCGAATTAGCGTCGGTGCGGTATAGAGAATTGTTACTTTATACTTCTCGATCATCTCGAAGATCCGGCCTTTATGTGGAGTATCGGGGGTGCCTTCGTACATAACCTGGGTGGCGCCATTAATCATCGGCCCGTAAACAATGTACGAGTGACCGGTAACCCAACCCACATCAGCGGTACACCAATAAATATCTTTCTCCGGCTTAATATCAAAGACCATCCGATGGGTGAAAGCAGCTTGAGTTAAATAACCGCCAGTTGTGTGGTGAATTCCTTTTGGTTTTGCGGTCGTTCCTGAGGTGTAGAGAATAAAGAGAGAGTGCTCGCTATCGAAAGCTTGCGCTTCATGCTCTTCACTTTGTTTCTCTACTAAATCGTGCCACCAGATATCGCGACCACTCATCACAACTTCTTGTCCGGTGCGCTTTACGACTAAGACTTTCTCCACTGGATGTTGCCCCTTAAGCGCATCATCAACAATAGGCTTTAGCGCAAAGGCAGAACCCTTACGAAAACCGCCGTCGGCAGTGATAACCAACTTCGCTTCCGCATCCTGAATGCGAGCCAATAATGAATCAGCCGAGAAACCACCGAAGACAACCGAGTGGGTCGCGCCAACTCGGGCGCAGGCCAACATCGCAATTACCGCTTCTGGAATCATCGGCATATAAATTGCGACTCGGTCGCCATCTTTTATCCCTAGCGCGGTCAGTGCATTTGCAGCTTTCTTAACTTCGCGGAGCATGTCGGCATAGGTAAGAGTTTTTTGGTCGCCTGGTTCGCCCTCAAAATAAAACGCAACTCGATTTCCGCGACCTTCAAGAACATGGCGATCTAGCGCGTTATAAGAAGCATTTAACTTTCCACCCACAAACCACTTTGCAAATGGCGCTTTCCAATCAAGGACGGTATCCCACTTCTTAAACCAGTGAAGTTTTCCGGCCTGTTCTTCC
>JBJTUU010000074.1:0-11210 GCA_046080845.1 Actinomycetales bacterium
GATTGCGAAGTCATACGGACCTGTTGTCGCTCTTAAAAATGCCAACTTCGAAGTACGGCCCGGTGAAATTCATGCTCTGCTCGGAGCAAATGGTGCCGGAAAGTCCACGCTCGTAAAAATATTGACTGGAGTTATTACTTCAGATTCCGGGACTATCGAGCTACATGGAAAGCCAATCAAATTTACATCGCCCGACCAGGCCCGAAAAAATGGAATAGCCCCAGTATTTCAAGACCCTGCACTGATTCCGGATATTTCAATCCGGAGAAACTTAATTCTTACTGGAACTGATGAAGCTAGATTTGTTAGCGAATTATCGTCAATGAGCCTAACGGTAAACCTTAATGAGATTGCCGGAAATATTGAATTACCGTTGCTGCGCATGATTGATCTTGCTCGAGCACTTACTCATGATCCAGAACTTTTGATTCTAGATGAAATTACTGCAGCTCTTCCGGTTGATTTAGCAGACAAAGTAATTTCAATCATGAATAGCTTAAAAAATAAAGGCAAGTCCGTGGTTTTCATCTCCCATCGACTTGCAGAAATTGAAGCTATTTGCGATCAGGCAACGGTTCTACGTGACGGAATTGATGTTGACACCTTCGTCGCCGCTAAGGGAAGTGAAGATCGAATTGTGGCTTCGATGCTTGGCGAGAAAAATATTTCTCAGAAAACTCAGGTGAGAAAAGGCCCGTCTGGGGACTCGTCTTCTATACAAGTTGAAATTCGAAATATTTCAGGGGGTAAGACTCTCTCTGATGTTTCATTCTCGATAAAGGAAGGAGAAGTTTTAGGAGTCGCTGCCCTTGAAGGCCAAGGCCAAGATCTGCTTTTCGAAATACTTGCAGGTGAAGTCAAGCCAACTTCCGGTGAAATTCTCATTAAGGGCGAAAAAGTTAAATTTACTCACCCTAAAGATGCAATCAAGCGAGGTATTTCGTTGGTCCCAGGAGATCGAAAGACTGCTCTTCTCTCTCAGCGTTCTATCCGAGAGAACCTTGCGCTTACTCGGTTTAGAGACCTTTCTCGATGGGGAAAAATTAAAACGAAAGAAGAGGAACGAACCGTAGATAATGCGGTAGCCGCGTTACAGATTGATACCCGCGCTAAATCTCAAGTTAAGCGACTATCAGGTGGCAATCAACAGAAAGTAACTATCGGAAGATGGGTAACAACTGGTTTTGATTTGCTCCTCTGTTTTGATCCAACTCGCGGAATTGATGTTGGAACAAAGCAACAAATATATGAACTTATAAGAGGGTTTGCCAATGAAGGAAAATCAGTTCTGCTATTCACTTCTGAGTTGCGAGAAATTCAGATGTCCTGTGATCGAGCAATCGTGATTTATGAGGGCAAAGTTCAAGCTACATTACCAATAAATGAGTGCGATGAAGAGAATTTGATGAATGCAGCGCATGGATTGGTTAGTAATCGATGAATTTAATTCAGCTCCGTCGCCAAAGTTGGAACATTGCCATTATTTTCTTGGTAATAGTTCTTGGTTTATGGCGAATTAATCAGCTGCCACAATTTGGTGCCTACGAAGCGCGAACATTCGTTTTAGGTATCTTGCCAATTGCACTGCTTTCGATGGGGCAAGCCTTGATAATTATCGGTGGCGGTATAAATCTTGCAATTGGTGCGGAAGCGGTCCTTATAAACGTATTAAGCGCGAAATTTATGGAGGGAACTAACTTCACAACTTCCTTGTTTTACGCTCTATTTTTCTTAGTTGTCGGAACTGGAGTTGGAGCTTTAACGGGTTGGATAATTTCAGCTTCTGGAATTGCAGATATCGTCGTAACCCTTGCGACAAGCTTCTTACTCGTAGGTGTCGCTATGTTTGTTATGCCTGAACCAGGCGGTGGCATAAATCAATCGCTTGCCGATCTAATCGCCGGGACCGATTCAAATTTTGTACCACCTTTAGTTTGGTTAATACTCCCAATAGCGCTGATCTGGTATCCGCTCTATAGAAGTCGTCTTGGAATCGCTATTTACTCAATCGGCTCAAATAAAGACGCGGCCTTTTTATCTGGGGTAAATGTCAATCTCACTCGGGTAAAACTTTATGCAATCGGCGGACTCTTTGCCGCACTTTCTGGAATCGTTACTACCGGAGTCACGTTGAGCTCAAGTCCATTTGCCAATATAAGTAATACGGCAACGCTAAATTCAGTAGCTGGCGCGGTATTAGGTGGCGTATCTCTAGCGGGTGGAGTTGGTGGGCTAGTCGGACCAGTAATTGCTTCCCTCGTTCTCTTCTTTATTCCTACCATTCTCCTTGGGTTTGGAATTGATCCTTCCTATAGCCAAATTGTTACCGGAACGCTCACAATTACTGTCGTGCTGTTTGGTGGAATACTGAGACGGCGAACTGGAAAAATCAGATGAGCACACTAAAGAATTTTGCGACTAAACAAGTCTCTAAATCTATCTGGGTGCTACTTGCAATTCTTATCGCGCTCTTCTTGCTAACTAGTTTGATTGATCCATATTTTTTTAGTATTCCAGCTATAAGTACAACACTTCTCTTAGCTGCTCCACTAGGTTTATTAGCAGCCGGCCAAACTATTTGTATGTTGACGGGCGGTATTGATTTATCAATAGCTATGATTGCAACTGGAGCGGCATTTATCGTCAGCGTTAAGTCCGCCGACGGTTTACTCCAAGGATTACTTTGGGCGTTTCTCTACTGTGTATTGATAGGTTCCATAAATGGTCTCGCTGTTGGATTATTTGGCATGAATCCGTTGATTATGACGCTTGGTATGAATGCAGTCCTGATTGGCGTATTTGCAGTTGGTGTTACAACTTTCTTGCAAGGAAGCTCAACTATGCCAGATATATTGATCTCGGCCAGCTCCGATATCTTCTTCTTTGACCCATTAACTTGGCCGTTAGTTATCTGGATAGTTATTGGCAGCTTATTCCTATTTATATTGACAAGAACTGGGTTAGGAAGATTGGTCTATGCCATTGGTGATAACGCACAAGCAGCTCGACTTGCTGGTGTAAAGGTTTGGCAAGTGCAATGGGCAACTTACGTGATTTGTGCGCTACTAGGTGGCGTAGCTGGAATCCTTTTAGGTGGCCAATCTGGAGCTGTCGCAATTAGCCTGGCCAGCTCATTCTTACTTCCTTCTGTGGCAGCAGTTGTGATTGGCGGAACTTCAATTATGGGTGGCATGGGTAGCTACACCGGAACCATAATGGGAACTTTGATTCTTACAGTTCTCTCATATTTGCTAGCAACCGTTAACTCTTCCGAAGCTGTCAAACAGATGATTTACGGCGGCATTGTTCTGGTTTTAGCTTGGACTTACGCCAGGATCTCACGGAATTCGTAGCGCATATGACTACTGCTGCAGTAATCGGAACTGGTTTTATCGGTACCGTTCATATCGAAGCCATCAGAAGAATGGGAGTTCCGGTTAAAGGAGCGCTCGCTGGTAGCGCCGCAAGTACTAAATCTGCAGCTGAGCGTCTCCACTTAAAACATACTTATAAAGATGTCACAGAAATTGCTAGCGATAACGAAGTAAACGTTGTGCATGTTACTAGTCCAAACGCACTGCACTTTGAACAAGTTACAACACTCTTAAATTCTGGAAAACATGTTATTTGTGAAAAACCGCTAGCCCTCACAGCGAACGAAGGTGAAACGCTACTTCGACTTGCCGAATCTAAAGGTTTAGTCCATGCGCTCTGCTTTAACACTCGCTTCTACCCGATGGTTCATGAAGCAAAGAGTCTGGTAAAAACTGGAAAAATTGGAACTCCAACATATGTAATTGGTTCTTATCATCAAGATTGGCTCTTACAGGCTACTGATTGGAATTGGCGGCTCGAGGGTGAGAAAGCTGGCGAACTGCGAGCCATCGCTGATATTGGCTCGCATCTAATCGACCAGATTTCTTTTGTGACTGGGTTAGAAGTTGAATCAGTACTTGCAGATTTACATACGATCGTTAAGGAGCGTCAAAAGCCAACCGGTCCCGTCCAAACATTTACCGTTGACACCACATCTAAACGTGAGAAGGTAAAGATGAGCTCGGATGATGCGGCTGGCGTCCTTATTCGTTACAGGAATGGCGCTCGTGGCACTATCTCTATCTCTCAAGTTAGCGCTGGTCGAAAAAACAATCTCGCTTGGGAAATCTCCGGGACTGAATCGGCAATCGCATATGACTCAGTCGAGCCAGAAAAACTATGGATTGGCCATCGTGGGATTCCAAATGAGATCTCACTAAAGGATCCGACCACGATCTCAAGTGATGCAGCGCGTAGCGCCTTCTACCCTGGGGGCCATATTGAAGGATTTGGCGAAACCTTCCGGGCGCTCTTTGAAAGGGTTTATAGCGATATCGAGAGCGCTAATCGCAAGTTGGATTACCCAAATTTCCAAGATGGCGTTACTAGTCTTCGCGTAACAGATGCAATCGCAAAAAGTTCCAAGACCCAGAGTTGGGTAAAGTTAGTTTAATTCGAAGGGAGAAAGAAGATGAAGCTAGGCCTATTAACTGCACCACTTCCCGAGGTTCCACTCTATGACATCGCAGATTGGGCGAGCGCTCAAGGTTTTGAGATGCTCGAGGTTTGTTGTTGGCCGAAGAGCGCTGGCGCAAACCGTCGTTATGCCGGCATCACACATATCGATGTCAATGGCATCTCCCAAGGTCAATCCGATGAAATCGTTGGCGAATTAAAGAAGCGCAAGATCACCATGTCAGCACTTGGTTATTACCCAAATAACCTGCATCCAGATCCTGCACATCGCACCGAAGTTAATGAACACACCAAGAAAGTAATTCGCGCAGCTGGATTAATGGGAATTCCAGTTGTGAGCACATTTATCGGAGCTGATGCCAAGAAGACTCAAGAAGAGAATTGGGAAGATGCCAAAAAAGTTTGGAAAGATATCGTTAAGTACGCTGAAGATTGCAATGTAAAGATTGCAATTGAAAACTGCCCAATGATCTTCAGTAAAGATGAATGGCCCGGCGGTCACAACCTTGCATTCTCACCTCGTATCTGGCGGGAGATGTTTGATTTCTTTGGCCCAACTGTTGGTCTAAACCTTGATCCTTCACACTTAATCTGGCAGATGATTGATGTTGATCGAGTAATCCGTGAATTTGGTTCCAGGATTTATCACACCCACGTTAAAGATATGGAGATCGATCGCGAGGGCCTTTATAACAACGGCATCATGACTAAAGGAATTGGCTGGCAACGTCCACGTCTTCCAGGTTATGGCGAAGTTAATTGGGCACGCTTCGTCTCAGGTCTATCTCAAGTTGGCTACGACTATGTTCTATGTATCGAACATGAAGATCGCCGTTTTGAAGGAACTGATGACTTGGTAAAGCAAGGCTTCTTGATTGCACGCAATCAGATTGCAGCCTTGCTCCCAATGACAATTCGCTAAGCGTTTACCGTGGCAACGATGCGATCGGTAAATTCTTGAGTATTTGGATCCTTAAGAATTAACTTCACGCGACCATCTGGAAGAGTCTCTTGCTTAATGATGGTTTTGCCTTCAAAGGTTGCTGGCTTGGATGAAATTCTTGGTGTGGTGCCACCGCGCCAATCAAGATCAACTTTTGCCCAGCCATGGGTCTCGGCCGATTTATAGCAAGCGTCCATGATGGCATTAACGACATAGCCGTCATAGAAAGTTTCCATCGGTTCTTTGCCGGCTTCCATGGAATGGAACATGTCAGAGAACATATCGACATAACCTAGCTCGGCTACCTCATCACCTACTGGGAAGAGCCAGCCAGTTGATGCTTCGGCTTTCTCTGCAACATAAGAATTACCTTCTGCGGCAGTAAACATTTCAAATCCAGTTCGGAGGAAGTGGTTCATCCAGATCGTTCCGTGAGTTCCGGCAACTTCATCTCGAAGATCCATTCCACCGCGGAAAGTCCAAGAAACTTCAAATTGACCCATCGCTCCAGATTCAAATCGAATTAAGGCAATCGCATTATCTTCGGCGTTGATTGGGTGGACCAAAGTGTCACGCCAGCAAAGAACTTCAACTGGTCGATTATTTTTACCAACAAAGTTACGGATAATTTCAATGCAGTGACATCCCAAATCAACGATGCAACCGCCACCGGCTTGCTTATCATCCCAGAACCATGCGCTGTGTGGGCCAGGGTGAGTTTCGCGTGACCGAACCCAAAGAACATCACCAACTGCACCGCTCCTTACTGATTTAACAGCTTTCAAAGTTTTTGGTGTGTAGCAGAGATCTTCTAAGTAACCGGCAAATACGCCAGCCTTTTCGACAACATCTAAAATTCGTTTCGCTTCTGCGCCGTTTCGTGCCAGGGGCTTGGTGCAGAGAATGGCTTTGCCAGATTTAGCGGCGAGCGTGATTGCCTCTTCGTGCATATGGTTTGGTAGCGCAACCACAACCACGGTGACATCTGGATGATTGATTGCATCCTCCAGGCTTGTTGTGTAGTTAGGAATATCCCATCGTTTCGAGAACGCTTCCCCGCGTTCCTTACTACGGGAATAAACGATGGCTACGGAATCTCGATTCCTTTGTCCATGAAGTGTCATGGTGTAGAAATCACCAATTAATCCAGTTCCTAACATTGCAATCTTTTGCGCTTTCATATCTCTCCCATCGACTTTCAATTAGTCTATACATTTACCGCGCCGATGAATAGAATCCATTTCACATCAGCAAGGCTCGGAGGTTTAGTGGCCCGTAAGTTAGAAGGCTATGAGGTGGTTGTGGTTGGGGCTGGATCAGCTGGCGCAACTGCCGCAATCGCCGCAGCCCAGGCCGGCGCTCGCACCCTCTTGGTCGATCGCCTGCCCTTTGCTGGCGGAACTAGTACCGGAGTTCTAGATACTTTCTATGGTTTTTATACCCCAGGTGAGAAGGCTAAAAAAGTTGTCGGTGGCATCCCAGATCAAGTAGTTGCTGAACTACGGGCGCTCGGGAATGTTGTTGAGAGACCAAATACGTACGGTGCTGGCACTGGAATTACTTATAATCCTGAGCACTTGAAGGTCGCTTGGGAAAGATTACTGCGGCGAAGCAAAGTTGATTTGCTTCTACATTCACTAGTTCACGACGTAAAAGTTTCAAATTCGAAAATTGATCAGATTTTCTTAGCGAATCGCTCTGGTATATATAACGTACCCGGCCAAGTTTTTATTGATGGCACGGGTGATGCAGACTTAACGCATTTAGCCGGGCTTCCCTATGAAAGAGCTGGCGATATTTCACCCGCCCAAACTCTTACTACAACTTTTCGCATGGTTAATGTGGATATGGTCAAGCGGAAACAAATCACAAAAGATGAGTTACATAAGTTGATGCAAACTGCAAATGCGGAAGGATTTGAATTACCGCGACGTGAAGGTTCTGATCACATTACGACAGTTCCTAATGCAACTGCGACTGTCATGACAAGACTTGATTCAATCCGAGCAAAAGGTGAAGGATTTGAATCAGTGGTTGAAGATCCCTTCTTTCTAACTGAATCAGAAACTCTCGGAAGAGAACAAGCTTTGGAATACGCTCGATTCTTGAAAGCAAGAGTTCCTGGTTATGAGAATGCCGAGCTATATGGACTTTCTACCTTTTTAGGTATTAGAGAGACACGTCGGGTTTATGGTGATTATCGAGTCACTCGTGAAGATGTTCTAACTGCGCGCCAATTCGATGACCAGATTGGCTTATGTGGCGCTCCGATTGAAGACCATCACAGCGGCGATGGAACCCAATGGCGATATCTCCCAGAAGGAAGCGCGGTTGGAATTCCGCTTGCGGCGCTACGAGTCTCAGAGAGCGAAAATGTGCTTGTGGCTGGACGTTGTTTTTCCGCCAGCCATGATGCCCACGCCAGCATCCGCTCAATGGGTCAATGCATGGCGATGGGAGCTGCCGCTGGCATTAACGCTGCACTGGCAGTCGCTAACAAGAAAACCATCAGAGAAGTTCCTATCGACACCATTCAAGAGGCGCTTCGTAAGAGTGGCGCGATTCTCTCGCTTTCATGATCCGCACGGTTAACGGCGATATCTCACCATTAGATGTCTCCGGTGTGTATCTTCATGAGCACTTAATTATTGATTCCCAAATCGTAAAAGAAGAGATGCCACATATTTTTCTTGATGATGTGTCGGCTGCAACCAAAGAATTGTCCGACTGTAAAGCTGCCGATATTAATTTAATTGTTGATTGTATGCCTGGTGAATCTGGGAGAAACATCGAGAAGTTAAAAGCTATCTCTACTAATTCCGATGTCCATATTGTCGCAGCTACCGGAATGCATAATCCTAAATATTATGCAACAGACAGTAATTATCTAAAAGCTGACCGAGACGTTCTTGTAGAGATTTTCCTAAAAGAACTAGAGTTCTGTGGAATTATCAAGATTCATTCTTTGGGTGACCAACTCTCACCTTTAGAGTATGAGTTATTTGCTGCTGCCGCATTTGTTCAATCAAGAACTGGTGCCCCAATTCTCACCCATTGTGAAGAGGGAAAGGGAGCATTAGCGCAAATCGCAGAATTTTCTAGATTAGGTGCAGACTTAAAACGAATTGTGCTTTCTCATACTGATAAACATCCGGATTTAAATTATCACCGAGAGATACTTTCCAGTGGCGTTAATGTTGAATATGACCAATCACTTAGACAATCTGAAACAATCACTCGTCCTTCACTCGATTTAACAATCGCGATGTGCTCTGAAGGTTATTTAAATCAGATTATGCTCGGCACCGATGGTGCACGCCGCTCGTTGTGGCGCTCCTTGGGAGGCGCCCCAGGGCTCGCCTGGCTCGCTACAGATTGGCGGAAATTACTCGCTACCGACCTTGCAGAATCTTCGCTTACTCAAATCTTCCGCGAGAATCCGCGCCGGTTCTTATCGTGGAATACCACTTCCTAATAGAGATTAGGCTCTTCCTATGAGAAACCCAACCCCCGCAGATAAATTTACATTCGGACTTTGGACCGTTGGCTGGCAAGCCCGCGATCCATTTGGCGATGCGACTAGACCAGCGCTCGATCCAGTAAGAACCGTGAGCGAGCTCGCAGATCGCGGCGCATACGGAGTGACTTTTCATGACGACGATCTAATTCCATTTGGATCTAGCGTTAGTGAGCGCGCTGCTCACATCGATAGATTTAAAAAAGCCCTAGATGCAACCGGTATGAAAGTGCCAATGGCAACCACAAATCTCTTCAGCCATCCCGTCTTCAAAGATGGCGCTTTCACATCAAATAGTCGTGATATCCGAAGATTTGCGATTCGAAAAGTCATGACAAATATTGAATTAGCAGTCGAATTGGGTGCAAAGATTTATGTCTGTTGGGGTGGACGCGAAGGTGCCGAGACCGATATCGGAAAAGATCCAGTAGTTGCGCTCGAGCGGATGCGGGAGGCTTTCAATGTACTTTCCCAATTCGTTTTGGATAAGGGTTATGACATCAAATTTGCTCTTGAACCTAAACCAAATGAACCACGCGGAGATATCTTCTTGCCAACTATCGGCCACGCGCTCGCCTTTATTTCATCCCTAGATCATCCAGAATTAGTCGGCTTAAACCCAGAGGTTGGCCACGAACAGATGGCTGGACTTAATTTCGTGCATGGAATTGGCCAAGCGCTCTTCCATAAGAAGCTCTTTCACATCGACCTCAATGGTCAACACGGACCAAAATATGACCAAGATTTGGTCTTTGGCCATGGCGATTTGAAATCTGCCTTCTTCCTCGTCGATCTGTTAGAGCGATACAAATATGACGGGCCAAAGCATTTTGATTACAAACCATTACGCACTGAAAGTGATGAAGGCGTCTGGGCTTCGGCTTCAGCGAATATGCGCACCTACATTCTTCTGCAAGAGCGAGCTCGTGCCTTCCGGGAAGATCCACGAACGAAAGCAGCGCTCGCGAAATCTGGCGTCGATGAATTGCTACAACCAACAGTTTCTGGAGCTGAAAGTTGGCGCGAGATTGCATCAGAGAACTTCGATGTGGAAGCTGCCGGAAAGCGGGGCTACCACTATGAAGAGCTCGATCAGCTCGCCCTAGAATATCTAATCGGCGCTTAATGGCAAAGGTGCTAGGTGTTGATTCTTCAACACAATCGGTCAAGATTGTTATGCGCGATCTTGATTCAGGTGAGTTACTCCAGAGCGCTTCTAGGCCCCATCCCGATGGAACTGAAGTAGCGCCCGATAATTGGTGGCGCGCCCTGACTGATGCTTTATCCGAATTTAAATCTTTTGATGCGATTTCAATTGCGGGACAGCAAAATGGCATGGTCGCACTCGACGCATCTGGTTCGGTAATTCGCGACGCGCTACTTTGGAACGATACTCGATCCGACAAAGCTGCCGCTGCTTTGAACCAAGAGATTCCCGATATTCACTTACGGACTGGATCAAAATTAGTTGCATCTTTCACGGCATCTAAAGTTCGCTGGCTTGCCGATAACGAACCCGACAACTCAAAGAGAGTAAGCGCAATCGCACTTCCCCACGATTGGTTATCTTGGAAACTCACCGGAAGTAGCCAGGTAAATGAGTTATTTACAGATCGCAGTGATGCTTCTGGTACTGGTTACTTTGATGCGAAATCAAATAAGTATCAAGAAGATATCTTCGCTACAGCTCTGCGCAGCGACCAGAAAGTTTTCTTACCTAGAGTTTTATCCCCTAATGAGTTCGGCGGAAAAACTTTAACTGGCGTACCGATTGCAGCTGGCGCTGGTGATAATGCTGGCGCTGCCCTTGGCCTTGGCGCCCAAGTTGGCGATTTGATAATTTCACTTGGCACCAGCGGTACCGCATTCGCTGTCTCTAGCGAATCCACCCATGATGAATCCGGCGAGATTGCAGGATTTGCGGATGCCACTGGAAATTTCTTACCTCTTGCCTGCACCTTAAATGCGGCCAAAGTTTTTGCCAAAGTCGCTGAGATGCTCGGAGTTACTCTAGATAAATTTGCTGAACTCGCACTATCTGCAACTAGCGGGGCAAATGGACTTCGTCTTATGCCCCACTTTGATGGCGAGCGAACCCCTAATCGACCTGATGCGCGCGGAACTTTGATTGGAATTACCCACTCAAATCTCACTCCAGAAAATATCGCTCGCGCTGCAATTGAAGGCGTTGTTGGAGGCATGGTCTTTGCTGCGAAAGCGCTCGAGCGCCAAGGTTTC
>JBJTUU010000075.1:0-42350 GCA_046080845.1 Actinomycetales bacterium
TCGAAGGCCGGTACAAATTAGAAAAGGAAGAGAAGTTGCTACCAATGAACCTTGATCAAGCTCTGCAAGGTATGGAGGGAAGCGATTTGGTAAGAGAGACCCTTGGCGAGCATGTCTTTGAATATTTCTTACGCAACAAGCGTGCCGAATGGGACGAATACCGCAAGCAAGTAACCGCATTTGAATTAGATCGTTATTTGCCAGTTCTTTAGAGCAGCGATAGCCTTTGGCCATGTTCCGCAGCGAAATCTCAACTTTGGCACTGTTACTTGGCGCCCTCCTTCTTCGCTGCCGCGGCGAGGCCAACTAGTCCGGTCTCCTCGCTGCGGGGTCAGTCACCACCGGCCAAAACCCAGAAGCGAAGGAGAAAAATAAAGTGAGTTTCCCGAAACAGAAAAATTCTGCGATGCCACATCATCGCTATTCGCCATTTATTCCAAAAGTTCTAAGTGATCGAACTTGGCCGGAAAAACAGATGCAACAAGCTCCAAAGTGGTGCTCTGTGGATCTTCGAGATGGCAACCAAGCTTTGATAGATCCGATGGACGTTCCGCGAAAGTTGGCGATGTTTAAGCTCTTGGTGAAGATGGGCTATAAAGAAATCGAAGTGGGATTCCCCAGCGCTAGCCAGACAGATTTTGATTTTGTTCGCAAAATTATCGATGAGAAATTAATTCCCGATGATGTTGTAATTCAAGTTCTAACCCAGGCTCGCGAACCGCTTATTCGCCGTACTTTTGAATCTTTAGTCGGCGCAAAGCAAGCTGTCGTACATCTTTATAACTCCACCTCAACTTTGCAGCGGCGAGTGGTTTTTGCCATGGATAAAGAGGGCATCAAACAGATTGCCGTTGATGGCGCAAAGCTCTGTAAAGAACTTGTGGCATCAGTCCCTGATACCAAAATCTTCTTTGAATACTCTCCAGAGTCATATACCGGTACTGAATTAGATTTTGCACTCGAGGTCTGTAACGCAGTTAATGATGTCTGGCAACCAACTCCAGAATGGAAGACGATTATTAATCTTCCAGCAACTGTCGAAATGGCCACTCCTAATGTCTACGCAGATTCAATCGAGTGGATGCATCGCAATTTGAAGTATCGAGATAGCGTGATTTTGAGTTTGCATCCACATAATGATCGAGGCACCGGAGTGGCTGCCGCCGAACTCGGTTACTTAGCTGGCGCTGATCGAATCGAAGGAACGCTCTTTGGTAATGGTGAGCGAACAGGAAATGTCTGTTTGATAACTCTCGGCTTAAATCTTTTGAGCCATGGAATTGATCCAATGATTGATTTCAGCGATATTCCTGAGATACGTCGAACCGTTGAATATTGCAACCAACTACGCGTTCCAGAGAGACATCCGTATGGTGGTGACTTAGTTTTCACCGCTTTTAGTGGCTCTCATCAAGACGCTATCAAGAAGGGGTTTGAACATCTTGAGCGCGACGCGAGTGCGGCTGGAAAGAAAGTGGATGACTTTACTTGGGCCGTTCCTTATCTTCCGATAGATCCTAAAGATATCGGCAGAAGTTATGAGGCAGTCATCCGAGTTAATTCGCAATCTGGCAAAGGTGGGGTTGCTTACATTATGAAAAGTGAACATCAACTCGAATTACCTCGCAGACTGCAAATTGAATTTAGCAAGGTAATCCAAGCAAAAACAGATAACGAAGGCGGCGAGGTATACCCAGATGAAATGTGGCGGATATTTGTCGATGAGTATCTGCCATCTGAAGATGATCAATGGGGTCGCTACCGACTTGAGGGATTAACTCAAACTTCATCGCCAAATAAAAACGTTGATTTAGTTGTGGAACTGCTTGAAAATAAGAAGCCAATTAAATTAAGCGGATCCGGTAATGGCCCGATATCAGCGTTTTGTCACATCCTCCAAGCAAATGGCGTCGATGTACAAGTCGATGATTATTTCGAGCATGCGATGAGCGCAGGTGGCGATGCCAATGCTGCGGCTTACTTGGAATGCACCGTTAATGGTGGAACTTATTGGGGCGTGGGAATTGATCCTTCAACTACTACCGCCTCACTTAAAGCCGTCGTTTCGGCGGTAAATCGGGCACTTCGACAGTAGGAGTCGCTACCTTTTCCTCGTGGCGTTATATCGAGACGAAGCGATAGTTATCCGCACCCATAAATTGGGGGAAGCTGATCGCATCATCACGCTATTTACCCGAGAACATGGGCGAGTACGTGCTGTCGCAAAAGGCGTTCGAAGAACTAAATCAAAATTTGGTGCAAGGCTTGAGCCTGGAAGTTTGGTGGATGTCCAACTTTATGTCGGAAAAACTCTCGACATAGTTACCCAGGTAGAAAGTCTAGAAAACTTCGGAGACTCAATCGCTGGGGATTATCAGAAATGGACCATAGCTTCGACCTTGCTTGAAGCCGCGGAGCGATTTACTTCAAATGAAGGTGAACCAGCGCTCCAACAATTCTTACTATTACTAGGTGCGTTAAAGGCACTTGCTTATGAATCACATGACCCATCTTTAATTTTAGATGCTTATTTACTGCGTTCACTTTCTATCGCCGGTTACGCACCCTCAATGACAATCTGTTCTAGATGTGAAGCCCCCGGTCCTCATAAGTATTTTTCACTAGTCGGTGGAGGTTCGGTCTGCGTTCCATGTAAGCCTGCCGCCTCAGCAACTCCAGCTCCAGAAACTTTAACTTTGATGTCAGATCTTCTAACTGGTAATTGGGAGAGCGCTGATGTAAGTGAGTCAAAAAATCGAAGGGAAGCTTCAGGTCTAATTGCTGCATATCTACAGTGGCATCTAGAGCGTGAATTGCGAAGCCTGCCAATGGTTGAACGAGCAGGAAGATGAAACCGCCGAAAATACCAAAAGAAAAAATCCCAAATCACGTAGCCGTTGTCATGGATGGAAATGGTCGCTGGGCAAAAGCGCGCGACTTTCCTCGCACTAAAGGTCATGAAGCAGGCGAAGTAGCTCTATTTGAAGTTGTTCAAGGTGCGATAGAGATTGGTGTAAAGGAATTATCTGCATACGCCTTCTCAACGGAGAACTGGAAACGCTCGCCGGATGAAGTGAAATTCTTAATGGGATTTAATCGCGAAGTTATCCGTAGAAGACGCGATGAGATGAATGAACTAGGAGTTCGAATTCGCTGGGTCGGGAGACCGCAACGACTCTGGAAATCGGTAATCGAAGAGTTACAGATAGCAGAAGAAGCGACGAAGCGGAATAAAATCCTTACTCTAAATATGTGTATTAACTATGGGGGCCGAGCTGAAATTGCCGATGCGGCCTCTGAAATTGCTCGCGATGTCGCCCGCAGAAAGTTAAAGCCTGAACAAATTTCTGAAAAAGTTTTTGCAAAATACCTAGATGAGCCAAAGATGAGCGATGTAGATCTATTCCTTCGCTCCTCAGGAGAGCAGCGAACCTCAAACTTCTTGATCTGGCAGTCTGCTTACGCAGAATTGGTCTTTATGGATGTACTTTGGCCGGATGTAACCCGCGAAACATTATGGCGGGCTATTGAAATTTACGCAGATCGAGACCGGAGATTTGGAAAGGCATAAGATGAGTAGAGATAAAGCAGAATTTTGGTTTGACCCAATCTGTCCATGGGCATGGATGACTTCAAGGTGGATTCTAGAAGTAACAAAAGTTCGCCCAGTAAATGTGAAATGGAATCTCTTCAGCCTTTCCCACTTAAATCGAGATAAAGAGTTGTCAGATGAATATAAATCTAAATTAATCAAATCTTGGCAGGCCACTCGTGTCATAGCGGCAGCACAACGCCTAAAGGGCGACGAAATCACTCTGCCCCTTTACACCGCAATCTCTTCAAGAATTCATATTGGCAAACGTGAAGTCGAGCTACCTTTATTTGAAGAGGCACTCTCTGAGATTGGCCTGCCAATAGACTTAGCGAAATCAGCGGAGGATGAATCTTTAAATCAGATTGTCATAGAGAGTCACGAGCGCGGTATCAAATTAGTTGGTAATGATGTCGGAACACCCATCATCTCAGTGAATGGCACTGCTTTTTTTGGTCCAGTTATTTCTCCGGCACCAAAAGGCGAAGAAGCAGGAAAATTGTGGGATGGAGTTCTAGGTGTTGCTAGTTATCCAGGATTCTTTGAGATAAAAAGATCTCGCACTGTCGGACCGATATTTGATTAAGATATGTCAATGTTGAAAATTGATGGAGAGAACCTTCGTTACGACCTAAGTTGGCTTGAGAACTTTGGCGCATTTGGCCGAGATCCCAGGACGAAAATTTCATACTTGAAAGCCGCGACTAGACACAAGAATCCTTGGACTTCGGAAGTACTTCGTGGCATTCGCGCCCCGGGAACAGGGTTTCCTTTCTTGATCATGCTTGGAACTATGTGGCATAGGCGAGGTAGGGACTTCTGTGTCGTGTACAAGAGAAAACCAGTGTTAGTTCTAGAGTTCGACGGGGCTGGGTTTAAGCGCTGGATAATTCCAGATACGAAAGAGAATCTAAAGGTCTTGCAGAGTGCTATGCCGCAGGCAAGTCTTCCGGAGTGGGAGCAGTAAGCAGTGCACCGCACTTAGCGCAACAAGCGTTATCTAAAAGGTACATAGAAATTTCATACGTGTCGGGATCAAATTTAACCGTGATAGTGATTAGGTCAGAACTGCAATAAGGACAGATAGGCGTCGGCAATCCTCGTAAATCTCCCATTTTTAGCAGCTTGAACAGATTCCAAAGACCTCAGCAAGGTGACCAACTTCGCGATATCCATGTTCTTCTGCCATGGCTTTTGCCCATTTCTCAAGCGCTGAGCCCTCTATTTCTACAGTTGAGCCACATGATTTACATACGAGATGATGGTGATGGCTATCTCCGCATAATCTATATATGGCTTCGCCATCTTCATTTCTTAGCTGATCAACTATTTTGTCATCATTTAATGATTGAAGGGCTCGGTACACCGAAGTTAAACCAATCGATTCTCCGTTTCGAAGCATTAATTGATGTAGTTGTTGTGCGCTTGCAAATCCACCCACTCGTTCCAATACAGATATGACCTTCAGTTCGGATTTATTCATTGTGGTCGTGATCTTCTTCCTTTTCTTCATCGCCATGGTCGTGATCTTCTTCTTTTTCACCATCGTGATGGTCGCTCTCCTCGTGCTCAGATTCAACAGAATGTCCGTCATGAGAGTGAATATGCACGGCGTGAAGTTGGCTCACCAATCCCCACATGACAAGTACGCCCGCGATTGTGGCTACCAGAGTCCATCTTGAAGAATGGCGCGCGTGGGCTTCGGGAAGAATATGGCTCGTTGCAAGATAAATAATAATTCCAGCAAAAGCAGCGAGATAAAGTGCGGTGAAATTTTCACTGAGAGTTAGGGAAGTTCCGATTGCAGCGCCGCCGACACGCGCTAAAGAATCTACCCCGAGCAACCAAACTGCCTTCTTGTTCCACTTTCCGTTCTTAATCAAGAAAGCAACAAGATTTAAACCATCGCTAAACGCATGAACCAATAATGCGGCAAAAACTGCAAAACCAAGCGCATCGTTCACTGTGAATGCAATTGCTAGTGCAAGACCATCTATGAAGATATGAATGCCCATCGCGACGGCTCCGATTCCGCCCGCAACATTCGCTTTGTGAGAGTGTTCGTGGCCGTAATCAGATTCCGCCGGCTCATGGGATCCAAAGAATCGCTCATAGAAATGAAGCAAGAGAAATCCAGTTATCAATGCGATCGAAACCGTTGGAGCTCCGAGGAATTCTCCGGAATCTAGTTTAAAAATCTCTGGGATCAGTTCGAAAGCAACCAGGCCGAGTAGTAGACCTGCAGAATGGCCCAGCACTAAGTGGAGTCGATCTTTCGCTTTTAGGGCGATGAGGCCACCTAGAGCGGTGGCGATAGCGGTTACGGCGGCAAGGAGTATTGGAGTCATGCGGGGAGAGTAGCAGAAATGAAAATGATTTTCATTTTCAGGGGTAGGGGATTTTGGGGGCATTTCAAACTAAAATTGGGCCCTGCGCCCAGCGTTAGCTGCGACCGGTGCGCACCGCCGACAGCCAGCCGGATGGAGAACACCATGGCCCAAGATCGATTAGATGTAATTGTTAGCCTCGCGAAACGAAGAGGTTTTGTTTATCCCTCATCAGAAATTTATGGCGGATTACGCGCATCCTGGGATTACGGTCCACTCGGAGTTGAGCTAAAGAACAACGTCAAGCGTCAATGGTGGCGCTCGATGGTTATGGAACGAGATGATGTGGTTGGTCTAGATTCTTGTGTAATTCTTGCAAAAGAAGTTTGGGAAGCATCCGGCCACGTTGAAACTTTTACCGATCCATTAACGGAATGCACCTCTTGCCATAAGCGATATCGCGCCGATCACTTAGAAGAGGCATTCGAGGCAAAGCATGGCAAGAAACCGGCATCGTTAGAAGAATTAAACTGTCCGAATTGTGGCAACAAGGGAAAGTTCACTCCGCCTCGTCAATTCTCGGGATTGCTCAAGACTTTTCTCGGCCCAGTTGAAGATGAATCAGGTTTAGCCTATTTGCGTCCTGAAACTGCACAGGGAATCTTCATTAATTTTCAAAATGTCGCAACTACTGCGCGCAAGAAGCCGCCATTTGGAATTGGCCAGATAGGTAAATCTTTCCGAAATGAAATTACTCCTGGAAACTTTATTTTTAGAACGCGTGAATTTGAACAGATGGAAATGGAGTTCTTTGTCGTTCCTGGTAGTGATGAGGAGTGGCATCAAACTTGGATAGATACCAGGTTAAGTTGGTATAAAGATTTAGGAATCAACCCTGATCGTCTTAGACTTTTTGAACATCCTAAAGAAAAGCTTTCTCACTATTCAAAGCGAACCGTAGATATTGAGTACAAATTTGAATTTACCGGAACGGAATGGGGCGAATTAGAAGGTATCGCGAACCGGACTGATTTCGATTTGAAATCACATTCTGAGAAATCGGGTAAAGACTTGACTTGGTTTGATCAAGAAAGTAATGAACGCTGGTTCCCTTATGTTATTGAACCAGCAGCTGGTGTTGATCGCTGCACGCTTACATTCTTAATGGATGCCTATACCGAAGATGAGGCGCCTAACGCCAAAGGTGAATTGGAGAAGCGGACAGTATTGCGACTCGATCATCGTCTAGCGCCGATAAAAATTGCAGTTCTTCCGCTATCTCGAAATGCTGATCTCTCGCCGAAAGCGCGCGATTTAGCTCTGAAATTGCGGAAAAATTGGAGTGTTGATTTTGATGATGCCGGTGCAATTGGTCGGCGATATCGAAGACAAGATGAAATTGGTACTCCATTCTGCATCACAGTTGATTTTGATACGTTAAATGATCAAGCAGTCACAATTCGAGAACGCGATTCAATGCAACAGGAGCGAATCGGGATCGATCAGGTGGAAGCATGGCTAGCGCCACGACTTCTCGGTTGCTAGGTCGCGCTCCGCTTCGACTAGATACTCGGGTTGGCGCGGTCGAACTAAGTACACCTGTCGTCTTAGCGCCGATGGCTGGAATAACTAATTCCGCATTTCGATTACTCTGTCGCGAACAAGGTGCCGGGCTTTTCGTTTCCGAGATGGTGACGGCGCGCGCTCTAGTTGAACAAAACGAAGAAACGTTACGCATGATTGTTCCAGGCGAGGGTGAAACGCCTCGCTCGGTACAACTCTATGCAACAAGACCGGAAGATTTAGTAGGAGCGGTAAAGTTGTTGGGCGAAGCGGATCTCACCGATCCCATCGATTTGAATTTTGGTTGCCCAGTCCCAAAAGTCACGCGAAAAGGTGGCGGTGCAGCGCTTCCCTTTAAACGAAAACTATTTGAATCGCTAGTTAGAGCTGCCGTTGAAACTGCTAAACCTTTTGGAATTCCAGTAACTGTGAAGATGCGAGTAGGAATTGATAGTCAACACGAGACCTACTTAGAGGCCGGATTGAGCGCCGCCAAACTAGGTGTTGCTTGGGTTGCTCTGCATGCGCGCACCGCAGAGCAATTCTATGAAGGTAAATCTGATTGGCAGAAAATTTCTAACTTAGTGGAACATCTTCGACCGACTGGAGTTCCAGTGCTTGGCAATGGCGATATTTGGTCCGGCGATGACGGCGTTCGGATGATGGATGAAACGGGATGCGCTGGAGTTGTTGTTGGACGGGGATGTCTTGGTCGACCTTGGTTATTTAAAGATTTAGTTCGAGCCTTTGCTGGCACTGGAAATCGCCCCGCACCCTCTCTTTATGAAGTGCGAGATGTAATGTCGCGACATGCTCAGTTATTGAGCCGGTATTTTGGAAGTGAAGAGCGCGCCTGTCGAGATTTACGAAAACATATGGCTTGGTATCTCAAGGGATTTCGGGTAGAAGGAGAAATTCGGCCGCGCCTTGGCATGGTCGCCTCACTCGCTGAATTGGAATCATTACTCTCGCAATTAGTTGATCAGCCTTATCCGGTTGAAGTAGGGGATGCGCCAAGAGGGCGCCGCTCTCACGGACGTTCTGTATCGCTACCGCAGGGCTGGCTAGATGACCCAGATGAGTTAGCGATGGTCGATGGTAGTGATTCTGGTTCCGGAGGCTGATGTTTCTCGTTAAATTTATTGCCAAGCTGCTTACCTTTATTTTGGTGGTAGCGCTTGCTATTCCAACTTATGCGCTAGCCAGAACTTGGTATGAGGCTAGGAATTCTGAGATCAAGAAATCTGATGCAATAGTCGTGATGGGCGCAGCACAACTAGATGGCAGGCCAGGAGAAGTTTTAGAAGCTCGACTTCGCGAGGCTAAGCGAATTTACAGTGAGAAATTTGCTACTCGAATCTTTACATTAGGTGCGGGTGCCCCGGGCGATCGATTTACTGAAGCTGGAACTGCCCGTGAATGGCTTGGCCGAAATGGCATTCCACGAAAATCTATTACGGCAATTCGAATCGGAAGAGATAGTTTTACTAGCATAGAAGGTTTAGCTAAAAGTGTGGATGAAAAAATTTATAAGAATATTATTATCGTGACTGATCCTTACCATTGCCTAAGATCTAAAACTATGTCAGCTGATTTTGGTTTTCGAGCAAGTTGCTCTCCGGTTAGAACTGGAATTGCAAGCGTTGATAAAGCTGGTATTCGATATTTGATTCGCGAAGCTGGTGCTTATCTTGCTTATATAAGTCTGGGTAGGCGTGGCATTCATATAAGTGACCATATTGCCTGGGAACTGTAACCTTACGAACTATGGCGCTAATTGATGCTAGAGAGCATCCGGCTTACAAAGTTCAAGACCGAGAGAGATTTCTTGATGAGCCCGCTAAACGAGCCGGCAGAACTGAGTTTGCTCGGGATCGAGCCAGAATCATCCACTCGTTTGCGCTTCGCCGTTTAGCAGCAAAGACTCAAGTTGCAGTTCCGTGGGCGAGCGATTTTCCGAGAACTCGACTCTCACATTCACTTGAATGTGCTCAAGTTGGTCGTGAATTGGGAGCGGCACTTGGCGCCGATCCAGATTTGATGGAAGGTGCATGCTTAGCGCACGATCTTGGCCATCCACCATTTGGTCACAATGGCGAAACTGCGTTGGCGCAATTAGCCATTGATTGTGGCGGATTTGAAGGCAATGCCCAGAGTTTTAGATTATTAACGAGAATTGAAGCCAAGACCGTAGATAGTGAAGAGAAATCAGTTGGGTTAAATCTAACGCGCGCCACATTAGATGCAGCCACAAAATATCCTTGGAGCGCGCTAGAAAATCCTAAAAAATTTGGGGTATATAGCGATGATGTTGAGATTTTTAACTGGGTAAGAGCAGGCGCTTCAATCGGTAAAGCCTCCATGGAGGCCCAAATTATGGATTGGTCGGATGATGTGGCTTATTCAGTTCACGACCTCGAAGATGCGCTTGTAACAGGACATATTGAATTGTCTAAACTCAAAGCAGACCTTTCAAACTTATACCGAGTTGCCAAAGCGGAATATCTAAGCGATATCACTGAAGAAGAGGCTGAGCTAGCACTAACTTCATTAACTTCATTATCTTGTTGGCCAAAGAGTTTTGACCGTAGCCATCGACAATTAGCTCTTTTAAAAGATTTAACGAGCCAATTGATTGGAAGGTTTGCGGTAGCAGCCGAACGTGAAACTAGAGCGCGATATGGATCTGGGGATTTGACGAGATATTCTGCAGATTTGATAGTGCCTCGAATGCAACGGGTAGAAGTAGCTATTCTGAAAGCCATGCCCGGCTATTACATAATTTTGGCGGAGAAATCACAGGATCTATATACAAAGCAACGAACACTCTTACAGAAATTAGTTCAGTTACTAATGGAACAAGCGCCAGCGGCGCTAGAAAGTTTCTTTCTGCAGGAGTGGTTTACCGCTGAAACCGAATCTGAGAGGTTGCGTGTAGTAATCGACCAAGTGGCTTCATTAACTGATCCCGGCGCATACGCGCTATACAAAGATCTAACCGGCACTCCCATTGAGCATTAGGATTTGGATATGTCGGGGCGAATTCGAGATATCGATGTGGCATATGTCCGTGATAATTCAGCGATAGATGATGTTGTCGGTGAATACGTTCAACTAAAGAGCGCTGGAGGCGGACAGAAGAAGGGACTTTGTCCATTTCATGATGAAAAGAGCCCTTCATTTCACGTAACCCCAAGCAAGGGTTTTTATCACTGCTTTGGTTGCCAAGCCGGTGGTGACGTAATTGCCTTTGTGATGAAGCTAGATCACTTAAGTTTTACCGAAACTGTTGAAAAGTTAGCCGAACGACTTGGTTACCAACTTACCTATGAAAGTTCCGGTGGAACCAGTGCACCCGCAGGTCGCAGATCGCGACTCATAGCCGCCAATCAAGCAGCTGCCAGTTTTTATCGGGAGCAATTGAAATCTCCAGAAGTCGAGCAAGGTCGAAAATTCCTAGTAGAGCGAGGATTCAATGAGGAAGCGCTGACACAGTTTGGTGTTGGTTATGCTCCTAATGAATGGGATGCGTTAACGAAAGTTTTGAAAGGAGAGGGCTTCACAACCGAAGAGTTAAATATTGCTGGATTGATTAAGGAAGGACAACGCGGCCCGATAGATCGGTTTCGTAATAGATTAATTTGGCCGATCCGAGATATTTCCGGTGATGTAGTTGGTTTTGGGGCTCGAAAACTCGCTAGTGATACTGAGGATAACGGCCCCAAGTATTTAAATACTCCAGAGACCCCAATTTATAAGAAGAGTCAGTTGTTATATGGCTTGGATATGGCGAAGAAAGAGATTGCCAAATCAAGGCAAGTCGTTGTGGTCGAAGGTTACACAGATGTAATGGCGGCCCACCTATCAGGAATTACTACTGCAGTTGCAACTTGCGGCACTGCGTTTGGCGACGACCACATTCGAATTTTACGAAGGCTTTTGATGGACGATGAAACATTTCGGGGAGAGGTTATCTTTACTTTTGATGGTGATGCAGCCGGACGGAAAGCTGCGCTTCGCGCTTTCGATGACGATCAGAAGTTTGTAACTCAAACTTATGTAGCAGTTGAACCAAACGGACTTGATCCCTGCGAGCTACGCCAAAAGGGTGGCGATGCCGCGGTGCGTGACTTGATTGCTAGACGCGTTCCATTATTTGAGTTTGCAATTCGAACTGAATTGAAGAAATATGATTTAAGCCTTCCAGAAGGGCGAGTTAGCGCGCTCAATGCAACCGCTCCCTTGATTGGAAAGATTCGCGATGCTTCGCTACGTCCAGAATATGTTCGAAGCCTTTCAGGTTGGCTCGGCATGGAAGCTGAAGTTGTAACTGCCGCTGTAAAGAAGAGCTCGGCCAGGAAAACCGAATCGAATGATGTCCCTGGGCAACAGAGTTGGCGCCCGGATCCGGCGGAACCAAAACTTGCTTTGGAGCGTGAAGTTCTAAAAGTCCGCCTTCAGCTACCAGCCTTGAGTTATCAATGGCGTGAAATTGAAGCGAATGCCTTCTCCCATCCTGCTTATGATCGACTTCGAAAGTTTATTGATACCCAGATAGATTTAACTGAGATTGATATTAGCGAGGTTGATGGCGAAGAATTACGTTCATTTATTATGGAGCTATCGGTCGAACCAATCAGAACTAATGGAGAGATTTCAGATCGCTATATCTCGAGTATCACAGCTCGATTAAATGAAGTAGCGCTTTCCCGATCTATCGCTGAAATAAAATCTAAACTTCAGAGATTGAACCCAGTTGAAAATGAAACAGAGTATGGAGCGGTTTTTAGTGAGTTGGTAGGTATGGAAAGCCGACGAAGAGCCCTTCGAGAATTGGCATTAGGCGAAGGCTTGACCTAGAGTTTGCCCGCAATCCCCGATAGCTCAATCGGCAGAGCAGCCGGCTGTTAACCGGCAGGTTCTTGGTTCGAGTCCAAGTCGGGGAGCTTTTCACCTAGACTCTGACTATGGCCATGGTTCGTATTCGCGTAGCGCTTCCGGATCGCCCCGGCTCTCTCGGCGCAGTCGCATCTGCAATTGGTTTCGCTGGTGGCGATATACGTGGTCTGGTCGTTCTCTCTTCCGAAGGCGGTCGAGGAATTGATGACATAACAGTTGCTTTTCCTGGAACTGATTCCTCAGATTTAGTGAATGTTCTAAACGCCATTGGTGGCGTGGAAGTTATTTCAGTTACTCCGGTCAATTAATCGGGCGCCGTCACTCGGTATTGCGCTAAAAAACCGAGGCGACTTAAAACTAGATTCGGAGAAACTGCGTTCAATCGCATTAGCAATACTTCCAGCTTCACCACTTTTAACTAGCCCGATTGCACTTCCGCCAAAGCCACCGCCAACCATGCGTGCACCTAAGGCGCCTGTGGCACGCGCCACCCTTACCGCACAATCAAGTTCAGGGCAGGAAACTTCATAGTCATCTCGTAAGGACTCGTGAGATTGGTTGAGTGTTTCACCTAAACTAGTGAAGTCTTCAACCTGCAGCACCTTTATCGCGCTTTGAACTCTGCCTATTTCTGTTACTACATGTCTCGCTCTTCTATAAAGGATAGGTTCTAATTCATTTTCTTGAGATTTAAGCTGTTCAATTGATAAATCGCGAAGGGATTTCAAATTGAAGAATTTTGCAACTTCTTCGCATTGCAATCTTCGCTTGGCGTAGCCGCCATCGACGAGCGCATGATGCGCCCGGGTATCAACGACGAGAAGTTGTAGCCCGTGACTTTCGAGATTCAGTAGTATTTGCTGGGTTGAAAGATCTCGACAGTCTATTAGCAGAGCATTACCCGATTTACCTAAGAGCGAGATGGTCTGGTCCATAATTCCGCAAGGAACTCCGACATAATCATTCTCTGCCCGCTGTGTAAGTTGCGCTAATTCGACTTGAGAAATTTCCAAGCCAAATAGCTCATTAAGTGCCAGCGCAATACTGCATTCAAGGGCTGCTGAAGATGATAGGCCTGCGCCTTGTGGCACATCGCTATCAATCAAAATTTCCACGCCGCGACTTATACCAATGCTCCAGATTACGCCAAGAAAATATCTGGTCCATTCTGGACCAGATTTTGGAGATAATTTCGATAACTCAATCTCAAAAACGGGCTCGCCTAATTGTTTTGATGAAATTAGTATTTTTTCATCGTTTCTTTCTCGAATCGCGCATTTTGTTGTCGAATCAATAGCAAATGGCAGAACTAGTCCTTGGTTATAGTCGACATGCTCTCCGATCAAATTAACTCGACCGGGTGCCTCAGTAATTAAATCTGGTTTAACCCCAAATAAGTTTTCAAACTCGCGAGCTAGGCTCATCTAGATACGAGCATCGCGCAGAAGTTGGGCTGATTGTTCTGGAGTTAGGTCCATCATGAATGAACCAAAGGCTGATTCCGATCCCGCTAAGTATTTCAATTTCCCGGGAGCGCGACGCACGCTAGTTATCTGCCACTGTAGTCGGAGCGCATCTCTACCAATCCTTACCGGTGCTTGATGCCAGGCGGCGATGTACGCCATCTTCATAGAGAAGACTGCATCAAGTCGAGCGAGTATCTCTTTTGCAACGGGTGCAAATTTATCGCAGGCGACTTCATCTAATTCGGCTAGATCGCACACGGATCGCTTTGGAAGAACATGAATTTCAAATGGATATCTTGCAGCAAAGGGCACAAAAGCAAGCCACTCGTCATTTTCGCTAACTATTCGGGAACCATCTTTAAGTTCGCGCTGTAAGACATCATCTTGTAGCACATTTCCAGTAGTTTTCTTATGAGTTTGCGCAACCTGCAACATTCGCTCGGTGCGAGGTGGAAGATAGGGATATGCATAAATCTGGCCATGCGGATGGGTCAACGTAACCCCAACTTCTTCACCTCTATTCTCAAACGGGGCTATGTGTTCGATGTATGAAAGCTCTGAAAGTTCGTTAACCCGATCTCGCCAAGCTTCAAGAACCGTACGAATCTGACGGTCTGACAAATCTTTAAAGGAGGCTTCGTAATCAGAGGTGAAACAAACTACTTCACATTTTCCGGCAGCAGGTACTGGTGGTGTCTCAAAGCGGAGTTCTTTTGGAATAACAAAGTTTGATTTTGGATCGCGTAGCGAGGGAGAACGATTATCAAAAACCACAACTTCATAATCTGACTCAGGAATCTCGGTGAATTTTCCGGGCTCGCTTGCGGCCAACGGATTCAATTCCTTGGGAGGTAAGAAGATTCGATCTTGGCGATGCGCTGCAACCACTACCCATTCATTGGTTTGGACATCGAGCCGTAATTGACCGATATCTGGTTGTGATTCTGGTGCACGTTGGTCGATTGCCGCTCGCGATTGTCCTTGGGTGTCGTAGTAACGGATCGTTCTTCCGTCCATCAACTTTCGATCAGTGCGAGTGACCCCGGCGCCCAGTTTCTTGGTCGACATGATGCCTATTACTCTACCCGTATGCGTGCGCACTTATCCAACGGTGGAATAGATGTAGTTCTTGAAGTCGTTGATGGCGCCTTAGTAATTAGATATTGGGGTAAGAAAATCACATCTGATTTTGCAACTTATCCGATCAATCAATCGGTTCCAAATAGTGACTTTGACGAGGTGCAAAACCCCGGAGTTGCACGAGAACATTCTCGAGGCTTTCTCGGATATCCGATGATTGCTGGCCATCGAAATGGAAGCGATTGGTCGACCAGATTTTCTGTTATTAAAATAGATGCAAACAAATCAGATGCAAAAGTAATTATGGAAGATCCCGATGTCCTGTTACGCCTCAACCTGAACTTTTTGATTCACAAAAGTGGTTTAATTGAAATTAATTCAGCTCTAGAAAACTTAGGTGCAGAATACGTTCTAAATGAATTTACATATTGGTTGCCGCTTCCAGATCGTGCAACTGAAAGCCTAGATTTTGCAGGGAGATGGTCGAATGAACGTAATCCGCAGCGTAAGAAGATTGAAGTAGGTCGATGGATTCGAGACTCTCGTGAGGGCCGGACCGGACATAACGGCACCATCGGAGAGATTGCGTTAACAGCAGAGACAAACTTTGGATCGGGAGAAGCATGGGCGTTGGCGCTGGGATGGAGCGGAAACCACCAGTATCTAATTGAGAAAGACGGTCAAGGATCAATTTCAATCGGCGCTGGTGAATTGCTTGCGCCAGGTGAAGTTATTTTGGCAGCGAACGAAAAATATCGAGCGCCCCAAGTATTTGTGGCCCATACCGATACTGGATTGGACGGTATTTCAGAGCGTTTCCATGAAATGTTACGAGCGAGAACAAACCACCCAAAGCGAGGCCGACCATTGACTCTAAATCTTTGGGAGGCAATTTACTTTGAACATAATGAATCTCGGGTCAAAGAGATAATCGATAAGGCTGCCGAAATTGGCATTGAGAGGATTGTTTTAGACGATGGCTGGTTTGGCTCGAGACGAAGCGATAGATCTGGACTCGGTGATTGGAGAGTAAGTGAAGCTGTTTGGCCAGCAGGTCTAAAGCCAATTTCTGATTACGCGAGATCGAAAGGTATTGAATTCGGCCTCTGGTTTGAAGGGGAGATGCTAAATCTAGATTCTGATTTGTATCGCTCTCATCCAGAATGGATCTTGCGTGAAAAGTCGCGAGTCCCACCAACTTGGCGTCATCAACAAGTTCTTAACTTGGCTAATCCAGAGGCTTACAAATATGTTCTTGAATCTGTAAGTAAAGTCATTGAAACTGCAAAAGTTAGCTACATTAAGTGGGATCACAACCGAGTACTTGTTGACTCGGGTAGCGATGGACGTCCGGGCTATCGCCAACAAGTAATTGCCATCTATCAGTTATTTGATGAATTGAGGCTGCGCCACAAGGGTCTTGAAATTGAAGCTTGCGCCTCAGGCGGGGCGCGGATTGACCTTGGAATGGTTGAACATGTGGATAGATTCTGGGTAAGTGATAACAACGATGCCCTTGAGCGTCAGCGAATTCAAAGATGGACAGCGCAATTCCTGCCACCTGAATTGCTCGGCACACACATTGGACCGTCGCCAAGTCACCAAACTGGTCGCTCATTATCTTTGCAATTCCGAGCCATTACAGCGCTCTTTGGCCATGCCGGAATCGAATGGGATATCACTAAGTGTTCTCCATCCGAATTGGATTTCTTGAAAAATTGGGCTGCATACTACAAAGCAAAGCGAGAATTGATTAGCACTGGCAAATTGGTGCGAATGGACTACCCCGATCAAAACCATCATTTGTACGGAATAGTTACCGAGAGAGAATCAATCTTTGCTTACGCACAACTGGACACCATTCAAACTTCGCAACCACCGAGAATAAGAATTAGGAACTTAATTGATAAGAAGTTCAAGATTCGGATTCCTGATATTTCAAAATCAACTGGCCTGATGTTGATTCAACCGCCGGATTGGGTACTGAGGGGTTGTGAAATTTCTGGTGCGCTACTTAGCGAAGTTGGACTTCCAGCTCCGATTCTGCAGCCAGGAGAGGCGCTACTTTTCGAGCTATACCCAGCCTAAAGATTTTTCGATGGCGCGATGCCATTGTCTATAGCCATCGCTAGCCAGAGTTGAATTAAAATTGGGTTTCCATCGTTTCTCTTCTTGCCAATTAGCCAGTAGTTCCGCTTTATTTTTGAAGTATCCAACGGCTAAGCCGGCGGCGTATGCTGCGCCGAGAGCTGTGGTCTCAATAATCTTCGGCCTTACAACATCTATCTGCATCACATCTGATTGAATCTGCATACATAAAGAATTGGCTGTTATTCCACCATCAACTCTCATCTCTTTTAACTTGACGCCACTATCTTGGACCATAGCATCCAATATCTCTCTGGTCTGAAAACAGATTGCTTCCAGAGTAGCTCGAGCTAGATGAGACTTATTGGCTGCTCTGGTTAGTCCCACGACAACGCCGCGTGCATCACTTCGCCAATATGGAGCGAAGAGTCCCGAAAAAGCGGGTACAAAATAGATTCCACCATTATCTGTAACGCTTTCGGCAAGCGATTCAATCTCACTAGCGCTCTTTATCAAACCCAGTTGATCTCGTAACCATTGAACTGCAGATCCCGTCACCGCAACCGAGCCTTCTAACGCGTAGCGCGCCGGCTCGCTGCCAAATTTGTAACAGACCGTGGTTAAGAGTCCATGTTTTGATCTGACAATTTCTTCTCCGGTATTCAGTAACGCAAAATTGCCAGTCCCATAAGTTGTTTTGGAATCGCCCCTATCAAAGCAAGCTTGTCCAACCATTGCTGCTTGTTGGTCACCTAGGATGCCTGCAATCGGAATTTTGGCACCTACCGGTCCGTCAGGAAGAGAGTTTCCATAAACTTCCGAAGAAGATGAAATCGCCGGAAGGATATTTTTTGGGATTTCAAAAAGATCTAAAAGTTCGTCATCCCATGAGAGCGTTTCTAAGTTCATTAGAAGAGTTCGACTGGCATTTGTTACATCAGTTCTATGAACGCCTCCGGTGATATTCCAGAGCAACCAGCTGTCAATGGTTCCGGCCAGGGCGGTACCAGCCTCAATTGCCCGCTTTACCTCAGAAACATTCTTAATTAACCAATTCAACTTACTTCCTGAAAAATATGGGGCAATCGCAAGACCAGTCTTCTTAACAATGAGTGCCTTTTCCGAGTCGGAGAAGCGATCTAAGAAATCTTGAGTTCTCGTGTCCTGCCAGACCATTGCGTTATGAAGTGGTTTACCAGTTTTCTTATCCCAAATGACAGTAGTTTCTCGTTGATTAGTTATGCCGATGGCAGCCAACTCACGTCCAGATATTCCGGCGTTACGAAGTGCAATAGTTATAACTTCCTGAGTGCGTTCCCAGATTTCAGCAGCATCATGTTCAACCCAACCAGGTCTCGGCAAGATCTGGCGATGCTCCAATTGATGTGCACCGACTACGGAACCTGAATTATCGAAAATCATAAATCGTGTTGAGGAGGTTCCTTGATCGAGCGCTCCGACAAACGACATAGCGCGTATTCTACGGGCGTGGCAATTTCTTCAATCTTGGATTCCGCGCTCAGCCTGGAAAGCCGAAAGAGCGCGATTGCTGCGATGCGCGGTGAGGAATTTGATCTCTTAGTTATAGGCGGTGGAGTAAATGGAGTAGGCATTGCTTTAGATGCCGCTTCACGCGGACTATCTGTTGCGCTCGTTGAGTCAAATGACTTTGCATCAGGAACATCTTCGCGTTCCTCTAAATTGATTCATGGCGGTTTGCGTTATCTCGAGCAATATGACTTCAAATTGGTCCGGGAAGCTTTACAAGAGCGAGAGTTGATGATTTCGACATTGGCGCCACACCTGGTTCATCCCGTGGCATTTCTTTATCCACTTCAAGAGAAATTGAAAGAGCGAACCTATGTTGGGGCAGGAATGGCTCTTTATGACGCGCTTCGTGGTTTTAAACGCTCACTTCCTTGGCATAAACATATTTCTCAAAAAGAACTTGGCGAGCTCGCGCCTTCTTTAAGGCTCGACTTAATCACCGGCGGTTATAGATATTTTGATGCCCAAGTCGATGATGCCCGTCATACGATGATGATCGCAAGAACGGCTGCAAAGTATGGGGCGCAAATTGCAACCCGTGCAAAATGTGAGTCTTTGATCAAGGAAGGCAAGCGAATTGTGGGCGCGCGAGTTCAAGATCTACTAGATGGCGGAACCTTTGACGTAAGAGCAAAAGTGACCGTTATGGCGGCGGGGGTGTGGACCGATCAACTTTATAAAGATTTTGGCATCAAGCCCGGTTACAAAGTAAGGATGTCTAAAGGCGCCCATATCGTGGTTCCTGGTAACGCCATAAAGTCTGAGACTGGCGTTATTTTAAAAACTGAGAATTCTGTTCTTTTCATAATTCCGTGGGCCGATAAGTGGATTGTTGGAACAACCGATACTGATTACAACGAGGATCTCGCAGAACCCTTAGCCACCAAATTCGATGTTGATTACATAATTCACCAGGCAAATCGAGTTTTGGTGCCTAAGCTAGAAAATTCTCAAGTTATCAGCGTCTATGCGGGCCTTCGTCCGTTAATATCTCAAGAGAAGGAATCAGATACTGCGGATCTTTCTCGTGAATATATCGTTGATCACCCAGTACCAGGATTTGTGACGATTGCGGGAGGTAAATACACAACCTATCGAATTATGTCAGAAGATGCAGTCGATGAAGCCGCCTCAGATCTAAATCGAATTATTCCAGAATCTTGCACCGTTTCACTTTCTCTAATTGGAGCTGATGGTTACTCAGTATTAAAGAATCAAACTCGAAGCCTGGCAAACTCATTTGGTCTGACTGCTGAGGTTATTGGTCATTTATTGAATAGATATGGCTCACTTATTGCAGAAGTTCTCTCGAGCTCTCCAGCGTCATATCTTGAGAAAATTACGCCAAATCTTCCGTACTTGAAAGCAGAAATTCTCTATGCGGCATCGCACGAGGGAGCGCTATCGGTATCTGACATTATGTATCGTAGAACTAGATTGAATTTAGAGTGTGAAGATCAAGGCCTTTCCCTGGCCAATGAGATTGCAGAAATAATTGCAAAACCACTTGGGTGGAGCGAGAAAGAGATTGCAGCATCAAAACAGGATTACATCGAATCGGTAGCGAAACAGAAAGCCGCGCTTGCCTAATAATTTAAAAAAATTGTTAACTTTTGATTTGATTTTTACAAGTATCCACAGGCGGGCGAATCGGTTTTGGAGTTGGAGAAGGTTTTGGAGTTGGCTCAGGACCCTGTAAGAGTTCAAACGAAATCAATTGCTCAGAGCGAGCGTGGGTGTTGGTCTGATCAACAAAGATGACCGAGCCAGTTGTTACGCCAGCAGGTAATTTGCTCAAGTAAAGCGTCCAAACCCCGCTTGCGTCTCGAACTGGAGTTTGAGTGACTCGCGCAGCCGGATCTGACGCAAGTTTAAAAGCCACAGTTCCAGTAACTACTGATTGATTACTCGGTCTGCGCACCTCAACTGTTATTGCAGTTCGTTTATCAGTTGTACTTGCCTTTATCCCCGTCACTAAAAGGGTAGTTGGCTCATTCACCGGCAGGTAATCTCCAGTTTGAGGAACCCAATCGCCATTTGTTAATTGCAGAAATGAAAAAGTATCACCTCGAAATACATTTAAATCTACGCGAGGTGAGGCAACGCCATATTTATCACCAATTCCGCACGACGAGTACTGCCAGATCTGCCAGAGCGAGGAACAGTTTGAAGTACTCCAAGAATGCACAAAGCAGCCAAAGATTTTTCGCCCCGGCTCAGCTGTGGGATCAGCCGGATCGACACCGTACTGCGCTTTCCATAATGGATATTCCCGTAACTTCTCACTCCGGACCATCGCCTGTTCTAAAAAAGTCGGATAAGAATAAAAAAATGGTTTCCGCCCAGTTTTTTCATAAATGGTTGACAGCCAAGTTTCTGCCCATAACGTCACCAAATTTTTTGGGGCATATTTTCTACATATGGAACCTGAGATTGATACACAGTTGTTTTCCAAATCAAGAGCATAAGGAAGGTCGCGGTCGGTATATCCGCCGAGGCTAGAAAGTCGCCAGATAGCTTTCTGTGCCTGCGCCTGCGCATCTCGAATAACAGATTGCTCATCGATTGTATTAGGGAGAATCGCATAGTGGTAATAACCGGTATAGATACCGGCAGCTTGCGCTGCATTTCGATCCATTAGCAAGAATTTCAGAGCCAAGGCATCCGCGTCATCTCTAGTATCTGATGCCTTAATCATCACAAATCTAATTCCGGCGTTGTACATCTTTACGAAATCGATTGGCTTATCTCCAGGATGTTGCCAGCGACTGACATCAGTTCCGTGAATTCGCCCACCTGGACCAGTTAGAGAGATTAGCGATTCGGGTGCTGAAATTTGTGGGCCTTGTTTAATGGTAATTGTCTTGGCTTTAGTTACATATCGTTTCTTGCCGATTTCGATTTGGGCCCTATAAGTCGCTTTAGTATCGAAAGCCGTTATCTTTGTCTGAATTCGCCATGAGCCACTAGAAGTAGACTTAGCGCGCAATTTCGTATCACGCCAGCCCGATTTAAGTTTTACATCAATTCGAATTACTGCATTCTTAACTTTTGGCTTTATGAGTCCGTGAAAAGTCAGTTGTGATTCTGGAAAACCAGGCGTCTGGGCTAAGAAAAATGTTGAACTTGGTTTAGCGGCCTGCACCGTTGGCGTTATCGAAAGAGCTAACGCAGCAGTCAATGCAATTATTAAGAAACGACCCAATTTCACCGCGCCATTATGTCCAAATACTCCTAAAACTCGGCCCGACTCGCTCTTGTCGCTACCCTTGTGCGGTGCTTGATTTTGCAATCAAACTGGTGGAAACCCTGGGAATTTTCGGTGCGGGACTATTTATCGCTATTGAATCTGTTGTAATTCCGTTACCGTCCGAAATCGTACTTTTGCTCTCAGGATTTAATGTTTCTACAGGAGTATTTAGCTTTCTTCCACTCTGGATTGTGACTACAACCGGCTCCTTGGTTGGCGCGCTGATTCTTTATTCTCTCGGCTATGGATTCTCTAGAGAAAGATTGACCAAAATCGTGGAGAAATTTGGTCGTTTCGTTGGCATCAAAGAGAGGGACGTTACAAAATCTTTTGCGGTATTCGAAAAATATGGCGCCTGGACAATTCTTGTCGGTCGGCTATTTCCACTTGTGCGTTCGCTTGTGAGCATACCTGCGGGATTGGCAAAAATGAACTTAGTTAAATTTTCACTCCTAACTTTTATTGGTAGTTCTGGATTTAATGCAATTTGGATCTATGTTGGAATTCAATTAGGAGATAGGTGGCGCGAAGCTGAGTCCTGGGCAAATACTCTTGACTGGATAGTGAATTTTCTCTTGATGGGAATTATTGCGGCACTTCTAATCCGCGCCATCCGAAACCGCAGGTCGGTTAATCCTCAATAATCTTCAGCGATTCACCAGTAATTTCCTGGATTGCCGCCTCGAGAGCCGACTTGATCCGCTCGCTCCGAGTAGCTTTATAGTCATGCGCACCACTTAGTTTTTCAGCGTCAACAAACTGTAGTTTTAAGATGTCGCCATCTAATTGAGCTAATCGAGCATCGAAATAAGCTAGCCAAGCAACCCGATCTCGTTGCTCCAGTAAATCCAAGACATCATTCCATCGAGACTTTAATTCAACTAACTCCAACCAATTCTCCAATTCTCTTGTGGGGCAGGTAGGGCTCGAACCTACGACGACCGGATTATGAGTCCGGGGCTCTAACCAACTGAGCTACTGCCCCTGATAAAAGCATACTGGACGCGCTAATCTCTGAGAAAGTTTTGCAGTTTGCTACGAGGAATTCTCAACTTGTGTTGCTACCTTCACGCCATGAGGGTTATCAGGAGAGTTAGAAACATAACTCTAATTTCGATACTTATTTCATTTCTAATACCGAACGCTGCAGAGGCGGAAGCTACGTACCTATTTCCAGTTGCAGATTGCAAAGTTAAATACTCAAAATTTCATCACGATTATCCTGCTACCGATATTCAAGCTAAGAAAGGTTGCTTTTTTATCGCATCTATAGATGGAGTAGTAGAGGATGTAAACCTAAAGGATAATTGGAGCGGAAAGACTAATCTTGGAGAAGATCGAGGTGGTTTATCGGTCTCCTACATCGGAATAGATGGCGTGCGTTATTACGGTTCACACTTATCAAAAGTTGAAAGTGGCATAGTTCCAGGATTAGCTGTCAAAGCTGGTCAAAAACTTGGTGAAGTTGGGTCGACCGGAAGTGCGCGCGGCACTAAACCACATCTTCATTTTGGAATTTCTTATCCAACCGCGCCCGGAGATTGGGAAATTAGGCGAGGAGTTATCTGGCCTTGGAAGTATTTAGATGCTTGGCGAGCTGGCGAAAACCTATCGCCCGTTGCCGCAATTAATCGCGCCGCTAAGAAAGCTAAGAAATGAGAAAGCCCCGAGTTTCCTCGGGGCCTCCAATAAGCAAGTGGATTAGTTAGGAACTACGGCGTCAGCCTGAGGACCCTTTGGACCCTGGATGACTTCGAAAGTTACTGCCTGACCCTCTTCAAGGGACTTATAACCGGATCCCTGGATTGCTGAGTAGTGAACGAAGACATCTTGTCCGCCGCCATCTACTGCAATGAATCCGAATCCCTTTTCAGAGTTGAACCACTTTACTTTGCCTGTTGCCATTTACTTATTTCCTTCAGTCTTGATTGGGACAAACGAGATTTTCTAGCTTGCCAGTCTTCCCGTTCTTCAGACCGATCAAGCAAAAGCAAGTGGTTTTCGAAAAGCGTTGGACTAAGGCGAAGCCTACCCTGATAAATCGCTGAAGAGAATTCGCCTATTTAACGCTCCGGTAGGTGTGGACAAGAAATATAAATAAGGTAAGAATCTGCTCCGAAGCAGATGGGCTGGGGAAGGTCGCATCTGTTAAGTGGATGCGGCTTGCTAACCCAGGAGCTGCTATGAAATCGCTACCCGTTGTGGGATTCGGAACCGCCCACGGCTACCTATATATCCATTCCGCGCCACGAGTTATGGCCAAGAATATTGATTGGAGTTTGGCGCAAGCCCTTGGCGAATCAATCAATCTGAATTGGCAACCACAAAAGATAAATCCTGGCGGACTGCGATCTGAACTTATTTGGAGTGGCTCGATTGGCACTGGCGCAAAATTAGCTAGCGCGTTAAAGGGTTGGCATTATCTAATTTTTGAATTACATGAAGTGGCTGCCCTAGGTGGAGAAGGCGCTATTTTCATGCATACTCCAGATTTAGGTCTCTTTCAAACAGCGGTTGGTCCGCATGGCGACCTATTGATTAATGAGAACCAAATAAATCGAGTTCTTATGGAAAATATGAAAACTGAGAAAATCGTTGATGAACTTGAGAGGTTAGTGGGAAAGCAGTGGGATATCGCACTTGAGCCTTATCGCCTTGGAAAAGATAATTCGAGCGCCGCAACTGATAAACTTTCGGTATGAATCAAGAGACTAGAGAAAAATCAATCACTTTAATTGTTGCTTCCGTAATTGTTGCACTAGCTCTTGGACTCGGCTTAAACCAAGTCGGAAGTGGTTTTGCGTCACGTTCAAGTGAGGGAATAACAGTCACAGGTTCGGCGCGAGTAGATGCCAAGGCCGATAAAGCAGTATGGCCATTAAATGCCGAATACGTCGCCGCTTCCCAGAGCGTTGCGGTAGATAAAGTTGGAGTTGCTGTTGCTGGTCTCGTTAAATATCTAACTACCGGTGGCATCCCTACTGATGCGATCGAATTTGGATCAGTATCTGCCTATCCACAAGAAGAGTATGTAAATGGTGCGAGTACGGGCCGGATCACAAGTTATCGCGCTTCTCGTTCGGTTACTGTGAGAAGTGAGAATGTTGAACTGGTAAGAAAGTTAAGCACTAATTTGGGCTCGTTACTTGAGACTGGAATCAACGTATCAAATTACGGACCCCAATTTTATGTAAGTAAATTAAGTGAACTACGCCCTGAGCTTCTAAAACAAGCTATGGAAGATGCCAAAGTCCGAGCGAAAGCGATTGTTGATGCTACTGGCGGATCTGTGGGAAGTGTCATGAGCGTTCGCTCTGGCCCCTTCCAGGTCACCTCACCAGATTCCGTTGATACTTCATCTGGGGGTTTCTATGACACCCAAACCATCGAAAAGACAATCACTTCTACCGTGACCGTCATGTTCAAAGTCAATTAATCTCGATTCACAAACCAAATCTGCGCACTATTTGCGTTCACTGAGATCACATCGCTCGGCCCCCGAAGCACTGGGTTTAATTCACTTACCTTTATAGCTGAATCAAAGATAGAACGGTAATTATCTCCCCAGAAAGCATTTGGTAGGGTGACGGAAATTTCTTGGGAAGAAGCGTTAAGAATTACATAGAGACCTTGTTTTTTCGTGGCATCCATCAAGAATGCTAAGTGTTGCTTTCCATCATCTTGCCACTCAGTTAACTTCATCTCCAAGCCATCAATATGAAACCAGGCAATATCCTTACGTTTTCCATCGCTCTTAGCGCTTCCAGTAAAGAAATCCGTAAGCAACTCAGAGAGATAGCGCTTTCTAATTTCTAGCAATGTTGTGGTTGCCTCTAATTGTGCAGATTCGCTCTCGCCGAGCTCCCAATTAAGTGCCCAGCCACCAGAAAAATTAGCAAGTGAATTCCAAGGCTGGTTGGGATCTAAGGAGTAAGCATTATTTGATCCAGCTTGGCTACGCCCAATCTCATCTCCCATAGTAAACATCGGAATTCCAGCAGATATCGAGAGCGTGGCAAGAAGAGATCGCTGTATTCGTTCTCGCAAGTCCAAGACCGCCTGGTCTTCGGTTGGGCCTTCGAACCCACAATTCCAAGAACGATTCTGATTGCTGCCATCTCGATTATCTTCCAAATTCGGTTGATTCCGCTTTTCTTGGTAAGTAACTAAATCATGCAGAGTAAATCCATCATGCGCAGTAATGAAATTAATTGAACTGGTTGGACCGCGTCCAGTAAAAACATCATCAGAGCCGGCGACTCGAGAGGCAAGTCGAGCAACTCCAGATCTGGAATTGCTGGCTAAATCTGCCAACCAGAACTGTCGAACGGAATCGCGATAAGTGTCATTCCATTCCCGCCAAGGATTGGAGAATAGACCTAACGCATAACCTTTAGTGTCCCACGGCTCTGCGATAAGTTTTCGCTTTTGTAAAATTGGATCACTTGTTATCGCTGTAATTAGTGGGCTATTTGCATCTATTTGATCTCCGGTTCGACTAATTGCTGTAGTTAAATCAAACCGGAAGCCATCGACGCCAATAACTTCACTCCACCAGCGCAGTGAATCAACGATTAGACGGATCGTATTTGGATTTTGACTATCTAAAGTATTACCGCAGCCAGTCACATCTTCGTATTCTGTTGGTGAGAAATGGCGGTAGTAAGAAGAATCATCAAGGCCACGCAAAGATAAAGTTGGGCCAGATACTCCGGCTTCAGCCGTATGGTTATAAACGACATCCAGGATAAGTTCAATTCCAGCGTTATGTAGATGGTCAACAGTTTCCTGCAATTCAGAGATTGGGTCTTTGGTAGCAGCATAATTTCGATGGGGCGCAGAAAATGCAATTGGGTTATAGCCCCAATAATTTTCGCGGCCGCGCATTCGTAAGGTTCGCTCTGAAAGAAAATGGTGGATTGGTAGAAGTTCTAGCGATGTCACACCTAGTTTTTTTAAGTACGAAATGACGCTGGGATGCGAGAGTCCTTTATAGGTGCCACGCTCTTTCTCTGGTATCTCGAAATTTCTTGCAGTAAGCCCGCGAACATGCGCTTCATATATGACGGTCTTTGCCCACGGAATTTCTGGTCGATTTATATCTCTCAATTTCGCGTCAGTGACAACCGAATGCGGAACGAATGGGGCAGAATCCCTCGAATCTAGAATCCACAGGTCACCAGTGCCAATTTGATCTACGGATTGGTGGGAAAAGATTTCAGGTACATCTTGAAGTTCGCCCGCGATGAGATGGGAGTAGGGATCAATCAACAATTTATTTGGATTAAATCGAAGTCCAATCTCGGGCTGCCAGGGACCATGAACTCGATATCCGTAGCGCTGGCCAGCCACAACACCCGGAAACTGCGCCCGCCAAACGGGGCCACCATCATTGGTTAGAGCTAAGCGAGACTCGTTTCGACCCTCGTGATCAAAGAGAGCAACCTCGACAAGTTCTGCGGCCGGTGCCCAGACTGTGAAATTGGTTCCACTTTCGGTGACGCAAGCGCCAAGATTGGATAAGTCGGCAGGCTTCACTTTGCTATCCAACCATCCAATTGGATCGATATTGGTAATTTGCTGATTTCGATTGGAGCACAGGATTACCCTTCAGTAGCATGGCGATATGAAGATTGCGATCTGTGTTAAACAGGTCCCAGATTCCTGGGCCGAGAAAAAAATGGTCGCCGGCAGACTCGACCGCGAAAGCGTCGATGCCGTTCTTAATGATTTAGATGAATATGCAATTGAAGAAGCATTGCGCATCGTTGAACCACTCAACGAAGGCAAAGAAACTCCAGAACATACAATCACTTTGATTTCAATGGGCCCAGAGCGAGCCACCGAAGCAATTCGTAAAGGCCTCTCCATGGGCGCTGACGCAGGAATTCTAGTTACAGACGTAGCTCTTCAAGGATCGGATGCGGTCTCAACGGCAAAAGTTCTAGCCAGTGCTATCAAATCGGGCGGTTTTGATTTAGTTTTCTGTGGAACTGAATCCACCGACGCCCGGATGAGTGTTGTGCCAGCGATGCTCTCTGAAATTTTGGGTTGGGCACAATTAACTTTTGCGGGATCTGTGAAAGTTGATGTTGCTGCAAGCCAAGTAGAAATTGCAAGAATGACTGATAGCGGAGTTGAAAATATGTCCGCCAAGTTTCCTTGCGTTGTAAGTGTCATCGAGAAGATCAATGAACCCAGATATCCATCATTTAAAGGAATTATGGCTGCTAAGAAAAAGCCAATTGAAACTAAATCATTAGGGGAATTAGGAGTTGTCGTTTCGGAAATCAACGCGTGGAGTGAAGTTTTGGATGCACAGCCAAGACCACCGCGCGATAAAGGGGTCAAACTAGAAGACACAGGTGAGGGCGGAAGCAAACTTGCCGATTACCTATTAGAGAAGCGACTGGTGTGAGATGGCAACGATGCTTGCTCTGGTAGATCACGATGAATCTAAGATCGCAAAATCAGCGGCCGAATTAGCTACCTTTGCTAAACGAGCCGGTTCTGCAATAGGAGTATTACTAACTAAATCTGGTAACGGCGATGCACTAGCAGCTCAGCTTGCAGGTACTGATTTTGAGCGGGTCTTAGTTATAGAAAATGACGATATCAGCCGCCACGGAATCGCCGCTGCGACTTCCGCGCTGGCCCAGATTATTGAAAAGGAATCTGCCAAAGGAATTTTGATTGCCTCATCTGCTCGCGGAAAAGAAATCGCCGGAAGACTTGCGGTAAGAATTAACGCCGGAATTATTACTGATGCCATAAATGTTGCAAGTGATTTAAATACGACCCAATCAGTCTTTGGTGGGTCCTTTACAGTAACCGCAAAGCTAAAGACTCCCGTATCCATTATCACTGTTAGACCAAGCTCAATTGAACCAAACACATCAAGTGCAACCCCAGCTATCGAAAAAGCAAATGTCACTATTGCGGATAACGATAAATTAGTTGAGATCTCAGGACTACAACCTCCAGTAAAAGGTGGCCGCCCAGATCTAACTGAAGCAAAGATTGTTATCTCAGGCGGACGCGGCACGAATGGGAACTTCGCTGAAGTAGAAGCATTTGCAGATTTAGTTGGTGGCGCGGTAGGAGCATCACGCGCCGCAACTGATGCGGGTTGGTATCCACATACCCACCAAGTCGGACAGACCGGTAAAACTGTTTCGCCACAACTTTATGTAGCTTGTGGCATCTCTGGTGCAATTCAACATCGTGCTGGGATGCAGACATCTAAGACCATCGTGGCAATCAATAAGGACCCGGAAGCACCGATTTTTGATCTAGCGGATTTCGGCGTAGTTGGCGATCTCTTCACAGTGCTGCCGCAGGCTCGAGACGCTATCAAAGCCAAACGCTCATAAGCCCTGACCTACCTAGGTTTTAGAATCTCCCAATGCCTCGCGTTTATTTCGACAATGCCGCCACCTCACCAATCAATGAAGTTGCGCTGCAGGCTCTCGTGGAACAAGCACGCGCAACTGGCAACCCTTCAAGTCTGCATGGCTTTGGACGAGAAGCTCGAAAAAATGTTGAGGAAGCACGTGAGCGAATTGCCGCGTTAGTTGGATGTGAGCCTAGCGAAGTTATTTTTACGGGGAGTGGAACCGAAGCAAATAACCTGGCATTAAAAGGAATTTATTGGCACCGGTTAGCTGAAGATAAGAAGCGCAAAGTAATAATTACTTCAACTTTCGAACATCACGCAGTCCTAGACCCAATTCGGTGGCTCATTGAAAGTGAGGGCGCTGAAGTAATTGAGGTACCAGTAGATAGCTCTGGCTATATTAAGTTAGATTTCTTAAAGACGGCTCTGGAAAATCGCGGTTCAGAAGTTTCGCTGATAAGCATTATGCATTCCAACAATGAAGTAGGCACTATCCAGCCCGTTCATGAAATAGTCCAATTAGCTAATAAATTTGAGATCCCAGTCCATTCTGACGCCATTCAAAGTTTTGGCAAAGTTCCACTCTCGTTCTCAGAACTTGGCCTCTATGCGCTTACGTTGAGCGCCCACAAGGTTGGTGGGCCAATTGGAGTGGGAGCTCTGATTCTGAAGAAAGGGGTTGATGTAACTCCAATTCTTCATGGAGGTGGACAAGAACGAGACATTAGAAGTGGAACCATTAATGCCCCTGCGATTGTTGCGTTTTCGTTGGCGGCGCAAGCAGCTCATCGGAATCGTGAGAAGAACGCGATCTACGTCTCAGCTTTGAGAGAGTCTTTACTAGACATAATTAAAAACGATATTCCAGATGCAGTTTTAAACGGTGGACCCGGGGAGAGGCTCCCTGGAATTCTAAATATTAGGTTTCCAAATACAGAAAGTGATTCGTTACTCCTCCTCTTTGATTCTGAAGGAATTGCTTGCTCTACTGGATCGGCTTGCACTGCTGGCGTGCAACAAGCTAGCCATGTCTTGATGGCGATGGGATTGTCTCAGCGCGAAGCTCGATCTTCACTTCGCTTCTCACTTTCCCACGAAAATTCCAAAGGTGATATCGATTATTTTCATACCTGTTTAAAACGAGTAATAGAGAGAGCAAGGGCTGCCTACCGGAGCAGCGCATGAAATTAATAGCCGCAATGAGCGGTGGAGTTGATTCGGCAGTAGCGGCTGCTCGAGCGGTTGAAGCTGGCCACGAGGTAATCGGCGTCCATCTAGCGCTCTCGAAGAACCCAAAAAAATACCGATCTGGCGCTCGAGGTTGTTGCACAATTGAAGATTCTCATGATGCCAGGCGCGCGGCCGACCGCATTGGAATTCCGTTTTATATCTGGGATATGTCCGATGAATTTCACGAGGGAGTAGTAGAGAACTTTCTCTCTGAATATGCGGTTGGACGCACCCCAAATCCCTGCTTGCGATGTAATGAAAAAATTAAATTTGCTGCAGTTTTAGATAGAGCAAAGGCGATGGGGTTTGATGGAGTTGTAACGGGTCATTATGCGCAAATCAAAGAAGTAGATGGAATCAAGCAAATGTTCCGCGCTATCGACGATGCGAAAGATCAGTCGTACGTTCTTGCAGTCTTGAACTACGAACAATTGCAGGGAGCTAACTTTCCACTAGGCGATACGCGCAAAGAAGATGTACGAAAAGAAGCTGCATCGCGTGGATTGAATGTTGCACAGAAACCAGATAGCCACGATATTTGTTTTGTTCCCTCCGGAGATAACGCTGGTTGGTTACGAGAACGCCTCGGAAGTGAAATTGGACCAATTGTTGATGCTAATGGAAAGAAGTTGGGAGAGCATCACGGCGCCTACACCTACACCGTTGGTCAGCGAAGAGGCCTTGGCATTACCGAACCAACACCAACCGGAGCTCCGCGATATGTTCTCAAGATTGAACCAAATACAAACACGGTAATTGTTGGCGAGCATGAGGAGTTAGCGATCGCAGAGATTTCTGGTGAGCGAACAATTTGGTGCGGTCCCGTAAGAGAAGTTGCATCGGCGCGTGGCCTAGTCCAAGTCCGAGCCCATGGCAGTGCTTACCCATGTACATATTCGGTACAAGATGCCAACTTGAAAGTTACTTTGGACTCACCAATCTTTGGTTTAGCAACGGGACAAGCAGCTGTAATTTATGAATCTGATCGAGTGATCTGTTCGGCAACAATCGCAGGTACTGCATGAAAGATATTTCACAAGTTCGAAGGCGTATGGCTGAATTAGCTGAACAAATCAGAGATCACCAATATCGATATTACGTTCTTGATAAGCCCTCAATTACTGATGCTGAATTTGATGCAATCTGGCAAGAGTTAAAGAAATTAGAGGCAGTTCACCCTGAGCTAGTTGACCCAAATTCCCCAACGCTAGAGGTAGGAGGTGGCTTCAGTACTCATTTTGATCAATTCAATCATCACCAGAAAATGATGAGTCTAGATAATGTTTTCAACGAATCTGAATTAGATGCGTGGTTTGAGAGAATTGAAAAGGAGTCCCCAAGTCTCTCTAAAGGCTGGCTCTGTGAATTGAAGATTGATGGGCTTGCGATAAATTTGATTTACGAAAAAGGAAAGCTGGTAAGAGGCCTAACTCGTGGTAATGGTGAAACCGGTGAAGATGTAACGGTAAACGTAAGAACTATTCCAGCCATACCCCAACAGTTAACCGGGACCAAAATTCCAGATTTAGTTGAAATTCGAGGAGAAGTTTTCTTTCCAATAGCGAAATTTAATGAGTTTAACGAATCGCTTGAAGAGTCTGGAAAAGTTCCATTTGCGAATCCAAGAAATGCTGCCGCAGGCTCTCTTCGTCAGAAAGATCCAAAAGTTACGGCAGCCAGACCACTCTCCTGTGTGGTTCACGGAATTGGAGCAGTAACGGGTCTTACCTTCAGCTCCCAGAGCCAGGCCTACGAACTAATGCAGAAGTGGGGAGCTCCAGTCTCTAAAAGTTATCGAGTTGTAAAAAAGCCCAGCGAAGTTAAAGATTTCATCGCGAGTTATTTGGCGAGACGCCATGATTTAGAGCATGAGATTGATGGCGTTGTAATTAAGGTTAATGAGCGAGAGATACAAGAAAAGATCGGAGCAACGTCGAGAGCTCCGAAATGGGCGATTGCTTACAAATATCCGCCTGAAGAAGTTACAACCAAACTGCTCGATATTCGAGTTAGCGTAGGTAGAACTGGCAGGGTCACTCCGTTTGGCTTCATGGAGCCAGTGAAAGTGGCCGGTTCCACCGTAACTAATGCGACGCTTCACAATCTAGAAGAAGTTGCGCGAAAAGGCGTCCTAATTGGAGACACCGTCATTTTGCGCAAAGCTGGTGATGTAATTCCAGAGATTCTTGGACCTGTTATTGATCGAAGAACTGGCGACGAAAAAAAATTTATCATGCCAACAAATTGTCCAGAATGTGGAAGTAAACTAAAACCAATTAGTGAGGGCGACGTTGATATCCGCTGCCCAAATTCACGAAATTGTCCAGCGCAGCTTCGTGAGCGAATCTATTACATAGGCTCGCGAGCTGCGCTTGATATCGATGTTCTTGGTTATGAAGCCGCCCAAGCGCTACTTGATGCAAAACTTATTCAGGACGAGGGAGATTTATTTGATCTCGATTCCAAGAAACTTTTAAAAAGTGAATTCTTCCGGAAGAAAGACGGTTCGATTGCGGCCAACTCGGAAAAATTTCTCAACGGGTTAATCGAAGCGAAGACTCGGCCGCTTTGGCGAGTGCTCGTCGCATTATCTATAAGACATGTTGGTCCTACTGCGGCCCAAGCCCTAGCAAGAACTTTTAAATCGCTAGAGAAAATTTCTAGCGCTTCGAGCGAGGAACTTGCTGAAATTGATGGCGTTGGCGAAGTAATCGCTAAGAGTATAAAAGAGTGGTTTGCCGTTGATTGGCACCGTGAGATAGTCGAGAAATGGCGAAGTGCTGGAGTAATGCTGGTTGATTCCCCTAAGTCCACAAACCCACAGACGTTGGCCGGTCTCACTATTGTAGTAACTGGTTCTTTAGAGAATTTCACTAGAGATGGCATCTCGGAAGTCATAACAGAGCACGGTGGAAAATCAGCAGCTTCGGTTTCAAGTAAAACTGACTTTGTACTTGTGGGGGATTCACCCGGTTCCAAAGCAAAGAAAGCTAAAGAATTGGGTGTGCGAATCATCGATGAAAAGCAGTTCATGTCGCTGCTTACTAACGGAATAGATAAGATGTGAGGATGTTTGAACTGTTTAGCGAGGCCGGCCGTGAACTACCTGCCCCTCCCGTGTTTTTTGGAGTTCTAAGTTTTTCGGTACTGATGTTCCTCCTGTATCTAGTAATGCGCCTTGATAAAGACTAAGAACTGCGCAATCTTCGGAGGAACTTTTGACCCGATTCACCTGGGTCATCTCCGTGTAATAGACAAATTATTGGACTCAAAGGAATTTGAGTTAATTATTATCGTCCCTACCGGAATTCCAGCGCTTCGAAAAGCTGAGGCAACACCTGAAGATCGGTTTGCGATGACGAAATTAGCAGTTGGTAATCGAAAAGTTTTAGTAAGTGAGATTGAAGTAAAACGCCCAGAGACCTCATATGCAATTGATACTGTTCGTGAACTCCAAAAAATTTACCCAGAATATAAACTGCATTGGGTGCTTGGGGCGGATGCATTCGCTGGTCTTGAAAAATGGCATGAGATTGAAGATCTACAGCATTTGGTTGAATTTCTTGTGATTGATCGACCCGGCGCAACTTCAAAAGCCTCTAAATTTCGTGCTCGCCATTGGAATGTTGATGCCTTGCCGATATCCGCTACCGAAATTAGAGACACTTTGAAGTCTGGCGGAAATGTAGAAAAATTGATTCCCAATTCAGTAATGGAATATATAAAACAAAATGGATTCTATGGCACCGCGTAAGGAGACCTTGAATATTTTGGAAATAGCTGCGGACGCAGCTCTAGATAAGCTCGGAAAAGATTTGGTGGCAGTTGACCTCACCGAGCAGATGGTTCTCAGTGAAGTTTTTTTAATAGTTACTGGCCAAAACGAGCGGCAAATAGATGCAATTGCTGAAAACATTGAATTAAAGCTAAGTTCTATTAACGAACGCCCCGTGAGACGCGAAAAATCGTCACATTGGATTCTTTTGGACTACGAAGACTTGGTGGTTCATATACAGACTGAAGAGATTCGCGGTTACTACATGCTGGAACGTCTTTGGAATGATTGCCCAAGAATTGAAATTCGAGCACTTGAAGCAATAAATGGTGATAAGAAATGATTCAACGAATCGTTTTGTGGCGCCACGGACAGACGGATTGGAATCTAGAGAATCGCTTCCAGGGTCATTCCGATATCCCACTGAATGAAACTGGCTTCGCGCAAGCTCGTCGTGCGGCACCTTTGTTGTTGGGATTGCGCCCTTCAAAGATTGTCGCAAGTGATTTGATGCGGGCGCAACAAACGGCATCGGCGCTTGCCGATATTGCAAATCTTCCTGTCTTAACTGATCCAGGTTTGCGTGAAACAAATGGTGGCAAGTGGGAAGGAAAGACCGGAGCTGAAAATAGAGCGGTCGATTTCCAAAGATTCGTTACTTGGCTAGATGGAAATGATGAACCTGCCGGTGAAGTAGGTGAGCGAAGAAGTGAAATCGCAACACGGGCGGTTTCTGCAATTGAGCGAGCGCTAGAACCAAATCTGGAAACTTTAATAATCGTGACCCATGGTGGAACTGCGCGAATTATTATCGGAAAGATGTTGGGTCTACCGATGAATCAGTGGGCAACGATTGGCGGTCTTTCAAATGCTGCCTGGTCAATTTTAGAAACTGGCCATCATCGACCCGGATGGATTTTGGTAGAACACAATGCCGGATCGTTGCCCGAACCTATCTTTGGTGAAGAAAGTGGAGCCTGATGTAAGGTGAGAATACGGGGCTATGGCGCAGCTGGTAGCGCACCTGCATGGCATGCAGGGGGTCAGGGGTTCAAGTCCCCTTAGCTCCACAATCTAAGAAAGAAAATCATCGAGAAGAGTAAAAGGAAGAAGATTTAATGGTCAACACTGGTTTACCGCTTCAAAAAATTCCAAGTAAGTGGCGTGCATCTGATCTTCCAGATCTAACCGGCAAGAAATTCTTTATAACTGGTGCCACCAGCGGAATCGGTAAAGAAGCCGCGCGGGAACTGGCCCGAGTTGGCGCAACCGTAATTATTGGTGCGAGATCACTTGCAAAAGCGGAGAAGGTAAAGCGTGAGTTATCACCAAATCGAGTCGAGATCGTCGAATTAGATCTCACCAGTCTAGATAGCATTCGGAGCGCTGCTAAATCAGTTACCGGAGAGATAGATGTCTTGATTCTCAATGCCGGAATAATGGCAATTCCCGCTTTAAAAACTAGAGATAACTTTGAGATGCAAATGGGTACAAATCATCTAGGACATTTTGCTCTAGCTGGCTTGCTAAAAGAGAAAGTGCGTTCTCGAATTGTCTCTGTTTCTAGCCAGGCACATCGAGCCGGGAACTTCGGAGCTGGCGATATCGACACTATCCGCAAAATCTGTCTTGGCCAGAATAAGTATTCAGCGTGGGGAGCTTATGGAAATAGCAAGTTAGCTAATTTGCTTTTTACTTTCGAGCTAGAGCGTAAAGCTCGTGCCAACGGTTGGCGTTTTAGTGCATTTGCTGCCCACCCTGGTTACTCGAATACCAATCTGCAATCGGTAGGACCACAAATCCGTCAAAGGATCTGGGAGGAGCGAGCCACCGCGTTTATGAACTCGATTGTCGCCCAATCTGCTTCTCGTGGCGCACTTCCAATGTTATGTGCAGCAACATTCCCAGAACTTTATGGAGCAACATATGTTGGACCTGATGGATTTATGGAAATGCGTGGTTTTCCAAAAGCAGTTAGAGCTCGCTCAATTGCATATGATCAAGAACTCGCAGCAAATTTATGGCAGGTTAGTGAGGAATTGACCGGCGTAATTTGGCGGTAACCTTGGCATATGCATGAGGCTTATGACATCCATGGCGTACAAGAAAAATGGTTGCCAATTTGGGATGAATTAGCGCCATTTAGATCGGGCAAGACTGATGACAAACGCCCAAAGAAATACGTGCTCGACATGTTTCCTTATCCATCAGGAGACCTTCATATGGGTCATGCTGAGGCGTATGCGCTCGGCGACGTAATTGCGCGATATTGGGTTCAGCGCGGTTTTAATGTCATGCACCCAATTGGGTGGGATGCATTTGGATTACCTGCCGAGAATGCAGCTATAAAACGAAATGAAGATCCAAGTATTTGGACTTATGAAAACATAAATACTCAGCGCGCTTCAATGCTTCGCTACGCTTGTTCCTTTGACTGGGATCGAGTGCTCTATACATGTGATCCGGAGTACTATCGCTGGAATCAATGGATCTTCTTGAAACTTTTTGAAAAAGGATTGGCTTACCAGAAAGATTCTGCAGTTAATTGGTGCCCTGATTGCCAAACGGTGCTTGCCAACGAGCAAGTCGTCGCAGGGCTATGCGAAAGATGTGATAACTCTGTAACTAAGAAAAAGTTAAACCAGTGGTACTTCAAAATTACAGATTACACAGAGAGGCTGCTCAAAGACATGGAGCAGCTAGAAGGAAAGTGGCCAGAAAAAGTCTTAACCATGCAGCGAAATTGGATAGGAAAATCCACCGGAGCTGAAGTTAAATTTCAGATTGAAGATAGAGAAGAACCAGTAGTTATTTACACCACTAGGCCGGATACGCTTTATGGCGCAACCTTTATGGTGGTTGCTGTTGATAGTGAGTTAGCTCGTGAATTAGTTGCCGGTAGAAAAGTAGAAACTGAGTTCAATAAGTACTTCGAATCGGTTCGATCCGCAAGCGATATTGATAGATTGTCCACGGAGCGTGCTAAGACCGGAGTTTTCCTAGAGCGATACGCAATTAATCCGGTAAATGGCGAGCGAATTCCGATCTGGGCTAGTGACTATGTCCTGGCAGATTATGGAACTGGAGCAATTATGGCCGTTCCGGCTCACGATCAACGAGATCTAGATTTTGCAAAAGCTATGAAACTTCCGGTGCGAGTGGTGGTCGAGACCGAAGAAGGTAATCCGTTAGAGACGGGTATCGCAACTGAAGGAAATGGAAAAATTATAAATTCAGGATCGATAAGTGGTCTAGAAAGCCAAATCGCAATCTCTAAAATTATTAGTGAACTTGAGGCGAAGAAGTTAGGAAAAGCTACAGAAAATTACCGACTTCGCGATTGGCTAATTTCGAGACAACGTTATTGGGGAACCCCAATTCCAATTATTCACTGCGCCAAATGTGGTGAAGTCCCCGTTCCCCTTGAGCAGCTTCCGGTACGACTACCAGATTCAAAAACAGTAGATCTAAAACCAAAGGGAATCTCACCATTGGCTACTGCTTCCGAATGGGTGAACACAAAATGCCCAAGTTGTAACGGTGCGGCGCTTCGTGATACTGACACAATGGATACTTTCGTTGACTCTTCTTGGTATTTCCTTAGATACACAAGCGTAAATAATCACGAAGTTCCATTTGAAGATAGCGAAATTAAGACTTGGCTACCAGTAGATCAATATGTTGGCGGCGTTACGCATGCGATTCTCCATCTGCTTTATTCCAGATTTTTCACTAAAGCCCTCTACGACATGGGATTAGTAGATTTCACCGAACCCTTTACCCGACTCCTTAACCAAGGAATGGTCATCATGGATGGTTCGGCTATGAGCAAAAGCAGAGGAAACCTGGTAAGGCTCTCAGATGAATTAGAACGACACGGAGTTGATGCGATCCGACTCTCCATGGTTTTTGCCGGCCCTCCCGAAGATGATGTGGATTGGGCCGATGTCTCGCCATCCGGTTCGGTTAAATTCCTAAATCGCGCCTGGCGATTATCAGGTGACGTAACCAGTAAACCCGGAGTCGATTTTGCAGAAGGAAATCTTGAGTTAAGAAAAATAACCCATAAAGCAAATCGAGACATTTCCTTTGCAGTCGAGTCATTCCGCTTCAATGTTGCCGTAGCTCGAATTATGGAATTAGTGAACGCAACCCGTAAAGCAATTGATTCTGGATGTGGCGCCTCAGATCCGGCAGTTCGGGAAGCCACTGAAACCGTTGCAATCTCCCTTTCTTTGATTTCGCCCTATACCGCTGAGGAGATGTGGGAACGGCTGGGCCACAAACCCTCAGTCGCGCTAGCTGGTTGGCCAGCGGTCGAAGAAACGTTATTAACTACAGATTCGGTTACCGCTATATTTCAAGTAAACGGAAAGATTAAAACTCGAGTCGAGGTATCTCCAGATATCTCGGATGCCGAGCTGGAGAAACTTGCCTTCAAAGATAGCGCTGTCGCAGCAGAACTTGCTGGAGTAGCACCAAAGAAGGTAATCACCAAAGCTCCTAAATTTGTGAATATCGTTCTTTAAAATCCACAGACAAATCATTTCAATATTAAAAGTTCCGCATCACGGTTCTAAGTACCAAGAAATGGAACTCTTTAAACGCTCCGATGTCTTTCTGATTAGCGTTGGTGCTAATAATTACGGACACCCCAATCCAGAGCTGGTAAGCGAACTTGAGTCACTCGGAGCGGTTGAGCGGACCGATAAATCTGGCGCTATCGCACTTGAGTGGAACGAGAGAGAGCCCAAGCCAGTATTCTCCGTTCGTCGACTCGGCAAAGAATGGTGGCGATTGAATTGGCATTGGCTCCAGTGATTTTGATACATGGCCAGGAAGAAGCGCTTGCTGATCGGGCTCTGGAATCTGCGTTATCGGAGCGAACTGAGTTTGAGCGGACGGTTTTATCTGGGGCTGAACTTGAGCTCGGAAGATTTTCCGATGCCGTAGCGCCCTCACTATTCTCAGAAAAACGCGTAATTGTCATTAGGGATCTTCAAGATGCGAGCGCTGAAGTTGGGGAAGAGATTTCACATCACATAGAGGAACAAAGTATTGATGGAAGTCTGCATTTAATATTCATCCATGGCGGTGGGGTAAAAGGCAAGGGACTTGTTGAGAAGCTAAAAAAAGCAAAAGTTCAGTACATACCGTGCGAGCCACTAAAGAAGGCGAGCGAAAAGGCGGATTTTGTTAAGAATGAATTTGCCAGACATGGAAGAAAGATTTCGGCGACCGGTATTCAAGCGCTAGTTGATGCAACCGGAAGTGATACGAGAGAGCTAGCCGCTGCCTGTAGTCAGATTGCCTTTGATACTGAATCTGCGAAAAATGTGATTGACGAGATTGATATCAATAAGTACTACCAAGGCCGGGTAGAGGCAACCGGATTTGATGTAGCTGATGCAGTAATTGCTGGCGATGTCAGAGGTGCCTTGATCTCACTCCGAAACGCCATGGAAACTGGAGTCGATCCAATAATGATTATCTCCGCAATTGCGAGTTCCGTTAGGGCGCTTGCAAAAGTTTCGGATGCGCCGCGGCAAGTTAAATCTTTTGAACTTGCTGGGTCATTAGGAATGGCGCCTTGGCAAATAGATAAAGCGCGACGTCAATTAAGTAAATGGCGACCCGGAATGATTACCTTTGCAATAACCGAACTTTCCAAGGCAGATATCGGTGTAAAGGGCGGCGAAGTTGGTGGAGTATTTGCGTTGGAGCGGGCAGTTCTAGCCATCGCAGAACAGGTAGCCAAAGGCAGTTCACGCACCTCAGTTTGAGAGAGTGCCGCGCATACTGATACCCTGCGCGCTCACATTCGAAGGGGCTTTGAAAGAGCTTCTAAGCAGTAAGGAAGGCACCGTGGCAAATATCAAGTCCCAGATTAAGCGCATCAAGACGAATGAGAAGGCGCGACTTCGTAACAAGTCCGTGCGTTCTTCCTTCAAGACGGCGATCCGTAGATTCCGCGATGCAGTTACATCTGGAGATAGCAAGACAATTGCTGCTGAGTTGCAAACTGCGTCACGTGAACTTGATATTGCGGTTTCAAAAGGCGTAATCCATACCAACCAAGCTGCTAACAAGAAGTCAGCTATGGCCAAGGCCGCCAACAAGGCCGGCGTCCGCTAATCAGATAAAACGAGGCGGACTTTGCCCGCTATACCTTTAGCCAAAGCACCGCAGCCGGCGCAAACCAATCCGGAACAAATCCGGAATTTTTGCATCATCGCGCATATCGATCACGGTAAATCTACTCTCGCAGACCGCATGCTCGGTATTACTGGAGTAGTAGAAGCTAGAAATATGCGAGAGCAATATCTCGACCGAATGGATATTGAGCGGGAACGCGGCATCACGATTAAAAGTCAAGCGGTCCGACTTCCTTGGCAATCTGGAATCGATGGCAAGGATTACATATTGAACATGATTGATACTCCGGGCCATGTTGATTTCACCTATGAAGTTTCGCGCTCCTTAGCAGCCTGTGAAGGCGCCATTCTCTTAGTTGATTGCGCCCAAGGAATCGAAGCCCAGACTCTGGCCAATCTCTATCTTGCAATGGAGAATGACTTAACGATCATTCCCGTGCTAAATAAAATTGATCTTCCGGCAGCGCAGCCAGAGAAGTTCGCGATTGAACTCTCAAAGCTGGTTGGTTGCCAACCATCAGATTGCCTCCGAGTATCTGGCAAAACTGGAGCTGGGGTTACCGAATTACTTGATCAAATTGTTGCGCAAATTCCGCCTCCAAAAGGTTCTCCTGATGCACCAGCGCGGGCGCTAATTTTTGATTCGGTCTACGACACTTATCGTGGAGTTGTTACTTACGTCCGCGTTTTCGATGGAAAGTTATCCCCGCGAGAGCAAATTCAAATGATTTCAACTGGCGTGAAACATGAACTGCTTGATATCGGCGTAATTTCACCAGAGCCAGTAAGTAGTTCTGGTTTGGGCGTTGGCGAAGTGGGGTACTTAATCACTGGCGTAAAAGATGTAAGACAGTCTCGCGTTGGAGATACCGTAACTTCCTATCAACGCCCCGCTAAAGAAGCGCTATCTGGATATAAAGATCCAAAGCCAATGGTCTTCTCCGGTCTCTATCCGATAGATGGCGACGATTATCCAATGTTGCGGGATGCGCTAGATAAGTTACAACTTAACGATGCGGCCTTGGTCTATGAACCAGAAACTTCAGCAGCTCTTGGCTTCGGATTTCGGTGTGGCTTTCTTGGGCTACTGCACATGGAAATCGTTAGAGAGCGGCTAGAGCGGGAATTTAACCTAACTTTGATTTCAACAGCACCAAACGTGGTCTATCGAGTCTTCCTTGAAGATGGCAAAGAAAAGATTGTCACAAACCCAAGTGAATACCCAGATGGCAAAGTAGATAAAGTTCTTGAACCAATCGTGAAAGCCACAATTCTTTCACCTTCAGAATTTATTGGAACCATCATGGAGTTATGCCAATCACGCCGCGGAGTCCTTGGTGGCATGGATTATCTCTCTGAGGATCGAGTTGAAATCAGGTATACCTTGCCGCTTGCTGAAATCGTCTTTGATTTTTTTGATCAGCTTAAATCTCGAACCAAAGGCTACGCCTCACTTGATTACGAACCCATTGGTGAAGCAGAAGGCGATTTAGTAAAAGTAGATATCTTGCTACAAGGAGATACCGTCGACGCCTTTAGCTCCATAGTTCATCGGGAAAAGGCATACCCCTACGGAGTAATGATGACTGGCAAGTTACGAGAATTAATTCCAAGGCAGCAATTTGAAGTACCAATCCAGGCGGCTATTGGCGCCAAGATTATTGCCCGCGAAAATATTCGCGCTATCCGCAAAGATGTTCTCGCAAAATGTTACGGCGGTGACATAACGAGAAAGCGCAAACTCCTCGAAAAACAGAAAGAGGGCAAGAAGCGAATGAAAATGGTGGGCAGAGTTGAAGTTCCGCAAGAAGCATTTATCGCAGCGCTCTCTACGAATTCGGATGGCGAAGGTGGCAAAGGTAAGAAGTAGCGAGAATTTCTCGGTGCTAATCCTCCGCTCATGCCAAATTTTCAAAGTAGATTAGTTTTAACTCTTCTAGTTTCCTCTTTAATCATAACCTCTGCGCCTAGTTCCCATGCA
>JBJTUU010000076.1:0-3557 GCA_046080845.1 Actinomycetales bacterium
GAATTGGCGGTGGCGGTGGGATTTGAACCCACGGTTGAGTTTCCCCAACACGCGCTTTCGAGGCGCGCTCCTTAGGCCGCTCGGACACGCCACCGTGGGCGACTATACGCGAGGGCGTTGTGCGGAAAAGAATTCAGTTAAGAGCGCAGCACATTCTTCTTTTAAGACATCAGAGATAACTTCAACTTTGTGAAGCGCGCGTGGATCGCGAAGTAAATCGCAGGTTGAACCAGCTGCGCCAGCTTTCTCATCCCAAGCGCCAAATACAACTCGCGGAATTCGCGATTGCAAAATAGCGCCGGCGCACATTGCGCATGGTTCAAGTGTGACAACCAAGGTGCAATCTTCTAGTCGCCAAGTTCCGAGAGAACGGGCTGCTGAGCGAATCGCAACGATTTCGGCGTGGCCAACTGGGTCGCGAAGTAGCTCGCGCTGATTGACGCCAAGGGAAATTATTTCGCCCGTTTTGTTGAGCATTACCGCGCCAACTGGAACATCACCACTTGCGGTCGCACCGAATTTTGCGCGCTCTAACGCGGCGCGCATCGCACTCTCGTAATTCACTATAAGTTCTCGACTATCTCCATGTAACGATCGCCGAAACCAATTTGGCGGGCTAGTGATTCTAACTGTTCATCGGGATATTTTTCGGTGTCATCACAGATCATCTGTAGGTCCATCGCATCAATTCCGAAATCAGAGAGTAAATTGAGATCGCCGGCTGGTTCATCGGCATCATCTTCTTCTGGTGAATCGATATCTAAGAGCTCTAAGACTTCGGAAGCAATTTCATATTCAAGTGCTGCTAGCGCATCACTCATCATCATCTGCATTACTTCACCAACTTGGCGAATGATTATGAAGAATGCATCATCAATCGCCAACATAGCTAGCGCACCACCATCAACTTGTTGTGCGCGAAGTGCATCTAGTGCAATTCCAATATCTTGCGCTGCATCATCAGGTAAACGTGATGCATTCCAAGTTCCATCTTCGCGCCAGGCAATGAGAGCAAATTCCAAGGTTTCGTTTGCCATCTCACACCTCCCGCGCAGAAGAAATGAAGCACCTCATAGTTCCACCGTTATGCGGGGTAGTAAAGTGTCGGCATGAAAGTGCTGGTGGCCGAACATCCGCTTATTACTCACAAATTGACGGTCCTGCGCGATAAAGATACGAACTCCCAAGTCTTTCGCCACCTTGTCGAAGAGCTAGTCACGCTCCTTTCTTATGAAGCGACGCGAAAAGTGAAGATCCACCCAGTCGATATCGTCACTCCAGTTGCGCCGATGAAAGGCGCCATGCTCGATACACCTCGCCCAGTTGTGGTCCCAATTCTCCGCGCTGGCCTTGGAATGCTCGAAGGCATGATGCGAGTTTTGCCCAGCGCTGATGTTGGCTTTCTCGGAATGGTTCGCGATGAGAAGACGCTCCAAGCATCGACTTACGCAAATCGATTACCAGAAGATTTAAGTGGCCGCCAGTGTTACGTCCTCGATCCAATGTTGGCAACTGGAGGAACTTTGGTTGCCGCATTTAATTATCTAATCGAGCGAGGCGCGAAGGATATAACGGCAATTTGTTTATTAGCTGCTCCGGAAGGAATCAAGACCGTGGAGCGCGCCTTTGAGAAATCCACTTTCCCAATCACAATCGTTACTGGCGCGCTAGATCAAAAATTAAATGAGCATGGCTACATCGTTCCTGGCCTTGGTGATGCTGGAGATCGACTCTACGGAGTCGTCTAATGGCAAGTACTTCTCCAGGTTACGGAATCACAATCCGCGTTGAAGGTAAACCAGAATTTCAACCAGTTGCTGAGATAACCGCAATCATCACCCGAGAGGGCGCGATGATTACGGCGCTCGACGTTGCGGATTCGCAACTCGATAATGTGGTTATCGATGTTACCTGCGATGCGATCGACCAGGAACATGCTGACAAAATAACTGCGGCGCTCTCCGCTTCACCAATCTTGCGTGTCCGAAAAGTTTCCGATCGAACTTTCTTACTCCATCTCGGAGGAAAGTTAGAAGTTCAATCTAAAGTTCCACTAAAAACTCGCGACGATTTATCTCGCGCTTACACGCCGGGGGTTGCTCGAATCTGCCAGGCAATTGCCAAAGATCCAAGTGATGCGCGCCGCTTAACCATTAAGCGAAATACGGTTGCAGTTGTAACAGATGGTTCGGCAGTTCTTGGTCTTGGAAATTTAGGACCAGCAGCTGCGCTTCCAGTTATGGAGGGAAAAGCCGCGCTCTTTAAGCGATTTGCCGATGTAGATGCTTGGCCAGTCTGTCTTGATACTCAAGATGTCGATGAAATTGTCCGTACCGTACAGTTAATTGCGCCGGTATACGGCGGAATCAATTTAGAAGATATCTCAGCGCCACGCTGTTTCGAAGTTGAAGCGCGCCTGCGGAAATTGCTTGATATTCCGGTATTCCATGATGATCAACATGGCACCGCAGTTGTGGTGCTAGCTGCCCTTCGCAATGCTCTGAAATTGGTAAAGAAAGAGATGAACCAGTGCACCATCATCATCAATGGCGCCGGCGCGGCTGGAACTGCAATCGCCAGGCTTTTGGTTTTGGCTGGCGCTAACGAGATTATTGGCTTTGATAGCACCGGCGTTATCAATAAGAAGCGCCCCGCGGGTAACGAGATGCGTAAATGGTTTATTGAGAAGTGCAACACCAAACAATTTGATGGAACGTTATCGGAAGCGATGAAAGGCGCTGACGTTTTCATCGGAGTCAGCGCACCTAATGTACTTTCCGAAGCTGATGTTGCTGCGATGGCGAAGGGTTCAATCGTCTTTGCCCTCGCTAATCCAGACCCTGAAATAGATCCAGTGCTAGCAAGAAAACATGCCGCAGTGGTCGCCACGGGAAGAAGTGATCAACCAAATCAAATCAATAATGTGCTTGCCTTTCCTGGAATTTTCCGCGGCTTGCTCGATGCGGGCGCAAAGAAGATTACCGATGAACTGCTAGTTGCTTGTGCTGAGGCGATTGCTGGCTGCGTTACTGATGCCCAACTAAACGCATCTTTTATTGTGCCGAGCGTCTTCGACCAGAACGTGGTGAAAGCTGTCGCTGCGGCGGTCAAGGAACGTTCTTGACCATCACAGATTGGATTGAGCAATACCTAACCGCAGCTGGGCCGTTTTTGATTTATCTGGCAATGGGCCTAGTGATTTTTATCGAAACTGGCATCTTGATTGCATTTTTCTTGCCCGGCGATTCAATTCTCTTTGCCGCAGGCCTAGTTGCTGGTACGCGCCAGGATATAAATATCGTCTTTCTTATTTTTTTAATTTTCCTGGGGGCATTTATCGGTGATCAATTTGGCTACGTTTTAGGGAGAAAATATGGTCGCGCTTACTTGGAACGGCGAGAGTCACCCCGAATTAAGCGGATGGTGGTTCGGGCTGAGGGGTTTTATGAAAAATATGGCTGGAGCGCAGTAATTCTCGCCCGGTTCTATCCCTGGATCCGAACCTTTATGCCCCCAATTGCAGGCGTCGCAAAGATGAATTACTACAAATTTCTCGC
>JBJTUU010000077.1:0-12615 GCA_046080845.1 Actinomycetales bacterium
TGAAATTTGCGCCTCGAGTCGAATTGCGGACCAAGTCATCATCGAGAATCTCAAAGCAAATTAATGAAGCAAAACTGGCGCCATCTACCGTGAAGATTTTGGGCTTGGTGCCTGGCTGGAAATCAACAACTCGTTTGGCAGTTGGCACCAATCTCTAAGCCAAGCTTCGAAACGGCATATATTCTCCAAACGGTGCTAAATCCTGTTTAACATAACGTTCAGTCTCTTCACTTTTTTCGAGCATGCCACGATACAAGATCGCACTATTTTCTGGACCTAACTCGCCCCGTTCGACGGCACCGATTAGCAGAGGTACTTGGATTCGCTTCCTTAGATTTGCAATTTCAAGTTTTGCCGTCGCATTCTTCTCGGGGTCAATATCGGAAGCATTCTCTGGCCAAATAACCAATTGAGTGCCAGGCGCAACATCTCTGGTCGCGGCAATGTGTCGCCGCAAGACGCCAAGCGCCCTCTCATTGAAATCTAACCCTAATTTTTCAACCCCTCCTTGAACCGCCAACAGAGTGAACGTCTCAGGTCTTTGGCTGTTGGAACTCCACGAAGGATTGATCAGAAAGATCGGCAGGACAAATAATGCAATAGTAAAAAGAATTCGGTAGCGCTGTAAAACCAGCAAAGCCGAAATTGCTACGACCAGCAAAGTAATTCCCGCAACTCCAAGAAACGGATAGATCTTCCCTAGAATCGGGGTCTGCGTGTGTCCAATCCTGCCCCAGCCGAAACCACCGAAAGGAAACTTCATTCTTAAGATTTCAATTAGAAGGAACATCGTAGAAAACCTAAGTACTCCAGATAAATTCATTTGATATCGAAAAATTCCGATCAGGGAAAAGAGTCCAGCCTGCAGCAGCGCTAACGCAACCCAAGGAAACCACCCAACGTAACTACCTGACCAGTGCAACAACCATAAGAAAAATGCCAAACCAAATAGAAAAGCTATGAGTACTCTTCGCCACCAAATACTCGTATTCAATAGGAGAAATAAACCGCCCAACGATATAAACGGCGCCGGCCAAAACTCAAAGGGCGCGAATGCGAAATTAAGAATCAGACCGGCGAGCATCGAAAGTACTAAGACCATCCAAGCACGCTCCGCATCCGCTGTAAGCTGGTTTTTATCCCAAACTCCTCTTCTAATTTCATTAATCGCTCTGGATTAGCCGGCGCCTTTGGAAGCTTGAGCTCGGTCTTTGGGAGTCGAACATCAGTAACGCAAGTTACGAGCTTGGTAGCTTTTTCAGCGTAGCTTCTATCTGCGACTAACTTTTTCGCCAACTTATCCGGAATTCTTGAATTTTTTCTATCAAGATCGGTTAGAACTTCATCCATGTCCGAAAAGAGGTTTGCTAGTTGGGCAGCGCCCTTCTCACCTATGCCGCGGATTCCAGGCAAACCATCAGAGGCATCGCCTCGAATCATCGCGAAGAGCGCATACCTATCCCCCGGGATTTCGTATTTCTCTTTTACCCAAGATTCATCAACTAGGTCATGCGCGGAAATTCCTTTTGCCAGGTAAACAACTCTGGTGTCAGTCTTAGCAGAAATGACCTGAAATAGATCGCGATCGCCAGTTGCAATACGTACCGGTCCCGTTTCAGTTGCGGCTAGCGTTGCAATTACATCGTCGGCTTCGTAGTCATCTGCGCCAAGAATTGGAATACCTAGCGCATCAAAGATTTCAATGATTACGGGAATCTGTGGTGTAAGTAGATCCGGCTCCTCTTCCGTCTCATCGTCCTCCAGGCGATTGCTCTTGTAATCTGGATAAAGTTCAACTCGCCAAGAAGGTCGCCAATCCCCATCTAAGCAAAGCGCCATTCTGGTTGGCCGGTAGGTAGTCATCAAGCGCGCCGTCATGTCCAGGAAACCGCGAATCGCGTTAATCGGTTGACCGGATGGTGAGAGAAGTGTCTCTGGCATACCGTAATAAGCGCGGTACCAAAGCGAGGCGCTATCAACAAGAAGTAACGTCATCCAACCACCGTCGAATATGCAACAACACCACGATCAATTTGATGAATCGCCGCCTCCACTAAAGGTTGCAATTTCGCATTAACGTTTCGGAGTTGACCTAAGAGATCAATTATCTGTCTCATATTTCTTACAAAATCTCCCACCGGAATCTCCGTTTCGCGAAGTATTGAATGTAATTGGTATCCGTTCGCCCAACGATATGCGCTCCATGCCAAGTCATAATTTGGCTCACGTTGCATGCTCAATCCGTATTCATCCTCGAGATCTACGATTCTTCGCCAGGTCTTCAAAGTTTCTTGCATCGCTTTCTCCACACTCTTTGGAATTCTTGGGATTTTGCTCCGCTCCCCTCTGCCTTCATAAACCAGCGCAGATAGAACGGCTACCAAGTCAGCCGGCTGAAGAGTTTCAAAGAGAGGCGAATGGATAATTTCCGTAAGTAATAAGTCGGACTCAGCATAAATTCGAGTGAGAGTTTTTCCTTTAATACCTAATTGATTTTCGGAGAGATACTCCATTGCTTTTAAGACTTCAACAACTTGATCAAAGGTTCTAGGAATCACATTCGTCCGCGAGCTAACTCGCTCCGAAAGAGCCTTTGTCTCACGTTCCAATTTAAAGGTTTTCTCAAATACCCTAGCGTGCGCCTCTCGGTCAGGGCATTGATGGCTGGCATGCCCTTTTAATTCGCGGCGAAGTCCATCTATCTCTCGATCTAGTTCGGTCCGATTACGCCGTTGCCGAGATCTATAACTACGCTCCAAAGATGAAATTTTCTCTCGTTTAGTCGCGTATTCAAAGAAATCGCCTAAATGGCAAGTTTCCGATTTTCTAAGGCTCGATATTGTCTCGGTGTTCTTTGATATTTGTCGAAGCAGACCAGAGACTGCCCGATCCGCTTGGAATTGTGCGAAGGATGAACCCAAAGATTGCCTAGCTCGTTCCTTTCCGAACCTAGAAATCAAATTAGCTGACATGTTGTAAGTGGGGACGAAAGACGAGCGAAGTGGATAGGTTCTGGTGCTCGCCAATCCGGCAGCCATTGCACTATCAATCTGGTCGCTCCACATGACAACTGCGTTTCCCTCTATATCGATGCCACGTCGTCCCGCTCTCCCGGTAAGCTGGGTGTATTCGCCAGGTGAAATTGAGGCATGAGTTTCGCCATTCCACTTAATTAATTTCTCCAAGAAAACTGTCTTCGCGGGCATGTTTATTCCGAGGGCGAGCGTCTCGGTGGCAAAGACCACCTTCAAAAGCCCTCTCTGGAAAAGCTCTTCGATGGTCTCTTTAAACATCGGTAACAAGCCCGCGTGGTGGGCGGCAATTCCACGTTCCGCCGCCTCACACCATAGATCAAATCCGAGGATCCCAAAATCTTCACTAGGTAGATCGACCGTCTTACGGTCAATAATTTCTCGAATTTGCAATCGCTCCTCGCGGGAAGTGAGATTTAAATTCGCTCTTATCACTTGTTCAACAGCTGCATCACAACCTGCTCTAGAAAAAATGAAGTAGATGGCAGGTAGATAGCCACGGTCATTCAATATTTCGACAACTTCTGGCCTGCTCAGAGGCTTAATCTGATTAGTTCGATCTCGCCAAACCCCTCGTCTGCCTGGAATTTGGGTCCGAGATTTACGCTCCAACCGAATAATCTCGGGATTAACTTTTCCGTCATCGACAAATAGATCGAGCAATCGATTGCCGATCAAGATGTGTTGATACAGGGGTACCGGTCTAATCTCACTCAATACGACTTCGGTATCCCCTCTCACTTTAGCCAGCCAATCCCCAAATTCTTCTGCGTTCGAGACCGTTGCTGAGAGCGCAACAATTTGAATCCGCTCCGGGAGATGAATCAAAATCTCTTCCCAAACTGCGCCGCGGAACCGATCAGCTAGATAATGAACTTCATCTAAAACTACAAATCCCAGTTCATCTATCTCACTTGATTTTGCATAAATCATATTTCGAAGAACCTCGGTAGTCATCACTAGAATTTCGGCATTGCCATTTATCGAAGAATCTCCGGTTAATAGACCAACTTTCGATTCCCCATATTTTGCGGTGAATTCCTGATACTTCTGGTTAGAGAGCGCCTTTATCGGGGTTGTATAGAAACATCGAACCCTATTAGCGAGAGCGAGAAATGTGGCAAATTCTCCAACAATGGTCTTACCGGCGCCGGTAGGAGCTGCAACCAAAACAGATTTCCCGAGCTCAAGTTGGCGACATCCCGACTCTTGAAAATCGTCAAACGGGAATGAGTACTCTGCCGAGAATTCCCGGAGCAATCGAAATTTGTTTCTAGTTTTGGCTTCAATCAATTTCTCGGCGGGAGATTTATTCACTTTGCAACCCAGGTGTAAAGGGCCTGAGGTTGAGATTGCGCCTCGATTGGAAGTTCTCCAATCCGCTCGCCGTCGGCATAAGCAACTGCCGATGCGGTTATTCGAATAGAGCGACCTTGATAAATCGATACTTGCGGGTGGTCTATGTGAGCACCGCGGTAGACCTTGGGGAAAACCTTGAGGAATTCCGGTTTAGAAACGGGCGCTAGCACCATTAAATCAAGTCGGTCATCAGAGAGTGAAGCGCTGGGGCAAACCAACATTCCGCCCCCATAAGATTTACCGTTTCCAATCGCAATTAACATCGCCTCGCTCTCTAACTTTCTGCCGTCAATCTCAAACTGGTACTCAATCGGTTTGAATACTGGCAATTCTCGGAGCATCGCCAGGTTGTATTTAATCCGATGTTTAATTCGCATGCGATTGGCTCTCTCATTAACTAACGAATCAAATCCGGTGCTCAAAATAGCGCCGAAATAGCGACCATTAACTCTCCCTAAATCAATTTGGGAAGGCACTTCGTCTAGCAATTTCAAAGCCGCTGGCCCGCGTTCAATACCTAAAGTTCTCGTGAAGTCATTTCCAGTGCCCGCTGCGATTGGCAATAATGGGATCGAAGATCCCGCTAGTTGCTGAAACACCAGATTCATCATGCCATCGCCACCAACGGCAATTACCGCAAGAAATTTCCGATTAGTTAGCGCGCCCCGCAACGCAACTACCGCACTTTCGGCGCTGGTTGAGACCAGCTCTTCATACTCTCTTCCTTGCCGCTTTAGCCAGTTTTTCACTGCTTCCGTTACGACTCTGCCTCGCCCGCCGCCGGATGTTGGGTTAGCAATTAACAAATACACTTCAGATTGCTTCGGGTCGGTCGATTGGTGATGCGCTATCTATACTTTCTTTACCCTTCCTTCGGGCTCGCTTTTTATCCACCAGAAGTCCAATTCCACCAGCACCAAAATAGAGTGCGATTAAAGGTAAAGCTAATGCAGCCATAGAAAGTGGATCTGCTGTTGGCGAAAAAGCAGCTACAAAGAAAGTGATGGCAAAGATTGCAAATCGCCACGGCTTGAGGATGGATTTTCCTGACAAAACCCCAATTAAGTTTAGCGAAACTAGAAATACCGGTAACTCAAAAGCGATGCCAAAAACAATTATCAATCGCAAGACGAAATCTAGATAGTCATCGAAACGAACCAAATTTCCCAAAGCTTCTGGTGTGAAACCAAAAAGAACTCGGATAGCTGTTGGCAGAATAGTGAAAGCAAGAAAAGCGCCAGCGGAAAAGAATGGGGTTGCTGCGACGATAAAGAGAATGGAGTTCCGCTTCTCTCTACGCGTTAGCGCTGGCGCTATAAAGGCCCAAAGTTGATAAAGCCAAAACGGCGCAGCGAAGATAACCCCGGAAAGGAAAGCCACCTTTAACTGCAAGTTCAATGGACCAAGAACGCCCGAGATGAAAAGAGCGCCACACTGATTAGCGCCCGACTCTTGCGCTAGGCGGAGATCACAGACTGGCTCAGCCAATCGAGTGATTATCGTGTTGTAATTAATCCAACCAATTATTGAAAAAATTAGAATAAAGAGTGCGGCCCGTATAACTCTTCTTCTTAGTTCCCTTAAGTGGTCCAACAGAGGCATAGTTCCGCGACTCGACATCAACTACTCCTACCTCACTCTGCGAGGTTTAACTACCGGACTTACCTTCTTCGTCAGTCTTACGGTCGTCCTTATTAAGCTCCTTGACTTCGCTCTTGAAAATACGAAGTGAGCGACCAAGTGCCCGAGCTGAATCCGGCAGTCGTTTAGCTCCAAACAGGAGAATTACGACAAGAATGAGCAATAACCAATGCGATGGTTCACGTAAGCCGAACATTCTAGGTTCCCTTCTAGTTCTCGAGGACTACGCTATCACGCAAGCCTGCGAAAATCATTGGTAGTTTTGCGTAGCTTCCAAGGCTCTCTCTCGCACTCTTGCGCGAATATCGGTAGGACTCAAAACCTCTACTGTGCCAGCAGCTGATAGAACTTCTCTGATTATCCACTCTTTTTGAAAGACCATAATTTCATACTCTCCTGGCTTCGCAGATTGCCGAAGTGAATTGTGATGATTTGTCAGGAAGAGTGAATTTTTTGAAATTCTTAGTTTTACGGAGAAATTTTCAACATCACCTGATATCACGCCGACCTCCAAGACGTCATTACTTATCTCAGCGCTGATAATGCGATCCAGATTAAATGTTCGTTTCGCATTTACTAAATGGCACCAGGATTCCCAGAATATCTTCCCATCTTTTTCATATTCGCGTATCAAACTTATGGTACGCTTGGTTACAGTATCTTTAGTTTCATTTCGATAGGCAATAACAATTTTCCGGCCCAGCCCTATTGCGCTCTGAGCTGTTCTACGCAACTGATTCTCTTTATCAGGCAAGAAGAGAACTACATCTGATGGTAAATCAGAATCTGAATTCTCTCCCATCTTCTTTAGCAGGTTGGCGATCTCAATTTGAATCCCCGCTGGTGCACTCTCTGAGAGCGCCGCGAGCGCAATCTTTACTATCAATGACTCACTCTCGGTGAAGTTTCGAGGAGCGTCCAGATTCTGTGCATCTCTAAGTACGACCGTTCCATCATCAACGGATAGATCTATCAACTCCAATGGCGTGTATCCGGGCAAGCCACATAGAAAGAGAAGATTGAGATCAGCAATCAATTCGGAGGTGGAAACTTTAAAAACTTCGGAAATCTGTTTTAGTGAAACACCCGGGTGAGCCTTCAAATATGGAACTAGATCAAGCAAACGTAGCGCTCGAGTTGCCGCGTCAGCCATGGCACTTCACCGTCGCCAAGAAACCATCTTTGATTAATTCTCGCAACTCCATTGGGCTTTCAACAATGACAGCCGATCCGTATCGAGAAATTACCAACAGAGCTTCATTGATATCTTCGAAGTTTAATTCGGATTCTTGCCAATCAAGACCTGGCGTATCGAATCGATCTGAATTGCCGTATTTCGCTAACAAAGACTCTCCGTATCCATTTCGGACCTTAACTACTACGCGATATTCGTTCTCTTTCAACATAATCAGGTAGTCTCGAACCTGAAAAGTTTCAGGGATCTCAAACGAATTCTTCTTGCTAATCGAAATTTCATCAGTAATTCGACTCAATCGAAAAACCCGTATGTCCGATTTGGCTAAGTCCTCCCCGACCAAGTACCAAGAACCTCGCCAAGTACTAAGTCCCATGGGGTTCACTTCGCGTTCTTGCGATTGCAATTCGTCAGGTTTGGCATAATTGAATTTGATTGTGGATCTGGAAGCTACCGCTCGGGTGATCTCAACCAACTTATCTTCTACCTGAGAAGAAGCAAAGAGCGAAATCTCTTCGGAATTTACCGGGGTAACACTTAATGCACTTAGTCGCTGCGCAATATTTTGTTTTTCGTCGGACACTTCTGAAATGTCAACTACTGCCAAGGCCGCTGCCATCAAGCCGAGTTCTCTCGCTGAGTAGTTTGATTTCATACGATATTTCTCCGGCGAGATTCGATAACCGACTTCATCTTCGAAAAGTGGGTCATGGCTGGCAACTTCAATCTCAATGCCTAAACTGCGAAGATCATCCTTATCTCGCTCGAACATTCGCTCCATTGCATCTGGCGCACCTTCATACCCGGCTACTCTTCTGAAGATTTCGGACTTCGGCATATATCGTCGTGAGGCTAGGAGCGCCATGGTTAGATTGATTAATCGCTCGGTTTTCGCGCTAGACATAAGGCGAGGTTATCCCTTCTCTGTGTAAGGTGCTCTCATGAAAATTTCCAAAATTGCCGTCTTAGGCCTGGGTTTACTTTTGATGACTGGATGCACCACCGATGGTGGCGTACCGACAAGTCAGCCAGAGTCCACGCAATCTAACTTGCCAACCGTTTCAAATAATGCGGGCGATGCTCCAGTTATCTCAAAGCCAACTGGAGAACCTCCGACGCAATTGGTTGCTGAGGATGTCTTAGCTGGAACTGGTAAAACCGCCACCATTGAATCGACCGTAACGGTCCATTACACATTAATGGCTTGGTCAACCGGAGAAGTTTTGGAGAGTTCTTGGAGTTCTGGCCCTGCAACCTTTCCGCTTTCCCAAGTTATAACTGGCTGGCAAGAGGGCGTACCCGGGATGAAAGAAGGAGGTCGACGACTTCTTATTATTCCGCCCGACAAGGGATATGGAGTATCAGGAGCCGGCTCAGTTGGCCCGAATGAAACTTTGATTTTCGCGGTCGACTTACTCGCTATCCAGTAGCGGATACGCGCCTTTAGCTGGTCTGCGTCGTCGACGAATCGGTGGCTCGGCCATTTTTCGCGCTAACAAAAGGAAACCAGTATGGGCATTCATACTGTGTTGTGGTCGGACTGCTAAACCTTCATGATGCCAAAATCGGATTAGAGACTCAAAACTTTCTGGTTCCGAAAAATGATTCGACTCTCGAATTGCCTCCGCGATTCTAGAGAGCTGAGTCGTTGTCGCAACGTAACAGCATAAAACGCCGCCAGGCTTCAATACTTTTACTGCTGTGTTCAAAGAATCCCAAGGGGCCAACATGTCGAAAATGACTCGATCGAAACCTTCGGTAAACGATCCATCCTCAACGCGACCCAAGTGAGTCACCCAATTCTTGGGTAACTCTCCAAAATAGTTGGCGACATTAGATTTAGCTATTTCTAAGAAATCTTCGCGCGCCTCGTAGGATTCCAGCGTTCCACCTTCACCAATCGCACGCAGAATTGAGATGGAAAGTGCGCCGCTGCCCGCGCCCGCCTCAAGCACCTTCGCCCCCGGAAAAATATCGGCATAGCCAAGAATTAAAGCGCTATCTTTCGGGTAAACAATGGTGGCTCCTCTTGGCATCGACAAAACGTAATCAACCAGAAGCGGTCTCATAACCTGGTACTTGGTGCCATTACTCGAAAGTACGACTGAACCTTCAGGTTTTCCTATGATGGAATCATGCTCAATCCATCCTTTATGAGAATGCCATTGTGCACCCGCTTTGAGGTAGAGCGAATACATCTTTCCGCGTTCATCGGTCAATTGAACTCGATCACCGACGATTAAATGTCCTGATTTAGAGTTCAAGGGTCTCCTCTGATTGAAACAAATCGTTGATCTGACTCCAGTCTAACCCCAACAGATTGTGAACCATCTTTGTTTTGGAAGAAGTAGGCAACTCTCTTCCATGATCTAGCCCAAGCACATAAGCACCGGAACTGATGGCGGCGCGCATCCCATTTGGAGAATCCTCGATTATTAGACATTTCTCGATCTTTGAATCTAATTCGAGCGCTGCTTTTAGATAACCAGCCGGATCTGGCTTCGGATTCGGAACATCATCGGCGCTAACAATCGAGGAAAAAATTGCATCCCCAACACTTCTCATAGCTGCTTCCACTATTGACCTTGTACTAGCGGTAACCAGACCAAGTTTTACTTTATCGTTACGCATTTCATCTAACAGCGGTCGCGCACCAGGCGCGAAAGCGACTCCTTGAGATAAGCGAGTGGCCATCCGTTTGATTAGCGCAGCCGAAAGATATCCGGGAGCGAATCGATTGCCGGACAGCGCTCTCATATGTGCATCTACTCTTGAGGTAGGACCACCTAAGCAGGTAAGTGAATCGGTAACGCTCCAAGGGATTTCATATTCGTTGGCAAGGGCTAGTTCTTCCTCTCCCCACATCGGCTCACTATCAATCAATGTACCGTCCATATCCCATAGGACGGTTTCAAATTTAGTTGGCATTGAAATATTTGGCTTCGGGGTGGTGAACAATGATTGCAGAGGTTGACTGCTCTGGATGTAATTGAAATTCTTCCGAGAGAGATACTCCGATTCGATCGGTTTGAAGTAATTCGCAGAGCGCAACTTGCTGTTCCAGATTCGGACAAGCGGGATAACCGAAACTGTAACGAGAACCTCGATAACGCTGGTCCAGTATTCCTTGTAGCGCGGGATCATCCTCGAGTCCAATCGCCAGCTCTTCTCGGATTCTGGCATGCCAAAATTCTGCGAGCGCCTCAGTGAGTTGAACCGATAGGCCATGGACTTCTAAGTATCTGCGGTAATCATTTTGATTGAAGAGTTCTTGGGTTACTCCGCTGATCGTCTCCCCCATTGTGACAACCTGTAGTGCGATTACATCGAGTTCGCCCTCTTCCGTACTCCTAAAAAAATCAGAGATACAGAGACGTCGATCGCGGCGCTGTCTCGGAAATTCAAATTCCGCGATCACCTTAAGTTCTGAAAGTTTGCTCGGATCGTAGATCAGCAATTTGTTTCCATCGCTCTGGCATGGGAAATACCCATACGCGACCGAAGGAGTTAACCACCCTCCACTCTGGGCTTGGTCAAGGAGCTCTCGTAACCGTGGGCGGCCTTCTTGTTCAACCGTCTCTTCAAAATTCAATCTGCCGCCCTTCAACCCCCATTGACCTACAAAGAGGGCGCGCTCATCTAACATCTTTGAGTAATCAGCCAACGGGATCCCCTTAACCACCTTGCTCCCCCAAAAAGGCGGTCTCGGAATTGTGACATTACGCGCCACATCACTTCTTTGATTTAACTCTTCAGTTGAGATTTCCGCAGCCCGTCGAGTCACTCGTTTCTTGAGCGGAGGCAAGACTGCGTCGGAACCCGTGCGCTTTGCAGAAATCAATTTCTCCATCAGACTCAAACCTTCGAAAGCATCTCGCGCGTATCTAACGGTTCCCGGAAAGATTGATGCCAAGTCATCTTCAACATAGGACCGGGTAAGCGCTGCGCCGCCGAGCAATACTGGCCAAGTTTTAGCGAATCCTCGCGCCGTCAACTCCTCTAAATTCTCTCGCATGATTACCGTGGATTTCACTAACAGGCCGCTCATTCCGATCACATCCACATCATGTTCTTTAGCAGAGTCAATAATCTGATTGATAGTTTGTTTGATTCCGATATTGACGGTCCGGTATCCGTTATTCGTCAAAATGATGTCAACCAAATTCTTGCCGATATCGTGGACGTCACCCTTTACGGTTGCCAATAAAATTGCACCTCGATCCGTAGCATCACTCTTCTCCATAAACCTTTCCAGGTATGCAACCGCTAATTTCATGGTTTCGGCGGACTGGAGAACAAACGGTAATTGCATCTCGCCCTTGCCAAAAAGCTCTCCAACTTCCCGCATGCCTTCGAGTAAATCTTCATTTATAACGCTCAGCGCTGATCTACCGTTGTCGAGCGCTTCTTGCAAGTCTCGCTCAAGTCCAGCTTTCTCGCCATCAATGATTCTTCGACGTAGCCGTTGCTCCAAGGGAAGTGCCGCTAATTCATCCGCTTTGGAAAGCTTCCCAACTTGATTTTCAACATCTGCGAATACACTTAGAAATTCGGCAAGCGGGTCGAAAGTGGTAATTCCCTCCGCGTATTCACGACGATCGTAAATAAGATCTAACGCCGCCTTCAATTGAATCTCGGGAATTTTGTTTATTGGCATGATTTTTGAGGGATGGATGATTGCGGAGTCCAAACCTTTTTTCACAGCTTCCGCCAAAAATACTGAATTCAAAACTACTCGTGCTGCTGGCTTCAAACCAAATGAGACGTTGCTTACCCCAAGGGTGGTGAGCACTTCTGGATACTCTCGCTTTAATTGATCAATCGCTTCCAGCGTTTCAAGAGCATCTCGCCGGGTTTCTTCTTGGCCCGTAGCAATTGGGAAAGTTAGGCAATCGACCATGATACTTCCCAAGTTCATTCCCCAATTTGAGGTTAGGTCCGATATCAATCTGCGGGCTACTGAAAGTTTCCAATCAACAGTTCTCGCCTGACCTTGCTCATCAATTGTGAGTGCGACAACCGCAGCGCCATGTCGCTTCACTAACGGCATTATTTTGGCAAAGCGTGACTCCGGCCCGGTGCCATCTTCGTAATTGACCGAATTTATGATGGAGCGACCACCTAGATGTTCCAGCCCCGCTTGTAGCGTGGCCGGCTCGGTTGAGTCGATAACAATAGGAAGCGTTGACGCGGTCGCGAGCCGAGCGGCGATGATTCCCATGTCTCGGGCGCCATCTCTTCCCACATAATCAACGGATAGATCAAGTAAATGTGCCCCATCTCGAATCTGTTCCTTAGCAATTTCAATACAGCCATCCCAATCTTCAAGTAAGAGACAGTCTCGAAAGGCGCGGCTGCCATTTGCGTTAGCTCGCTCCCCAATCGCTA
>JBJTUU010000078.1:0-2716 GCA_046080845.1 Actinomycetales bacterium
AAAGCCCTTAGCTTTTACTCCAAGTTCCGTTCCAGATTTGAGGTTGGTGCGAAAGATATCGCCGGTGGAGATATGTGGAATCTGGAAGTGCTCTGCAAGGAGTGAGGCCTGCGTTCCCTTGCCGGCACCTGGCGGTCCGACCAGGACGAGACGCATTAGCGGAGGAATCCCTCGTATGAACGTTGTTGTAACTGGCTCTCGATCTGTTTCGCAGTATCAAGACCAACGCCGACCACAATCAAAATTGCCGTTCCGCCAAATGGGAACTGTTGTGATGCGCCGAAGAGAACTAGAGCGATGATTGGAATAATTGCGACTAGCGCCAAGTAGAGCGAGCCAGGCGCGGTAATACGCGAGAGAACATATTGGAGATAATCGCTAGTTGGTTTGCCAGCGCGAATTCCAGGAATAAAGCCCCCGTACTTACGCATATTTTCCGCAGTTTCTTCCGGGTTGAAAGTAATTGCGACATAGAAGTAAGCAAAGAAAATAATTAGTAAGGCATAGGCAGCGATGTAATAAGGGTGATCACCGCGAACAAAATTAGTGGAGATCCATACCGCCCAAGGCGCTTGTGAGTTGGTGAAGTTAGCAACCAGTGATGGAATGTAGAGAAGTGAAGATGCGAAAATAACTGGGATAACGCCAGATTGGTTTACCTTAATTGGAATATAGGTGGTGGTTCCGCCATATTCTTTTCGGCCAATCATGCGCTTGGCATATTGGACTGGAATTCTTCGCTGTGATTGTTCAACAAAGACCACCGCAGCAACAATCAAGACACCAACTGCCATGATGAAGATGAAGGTTCCCCAACCACGAGAGAGTCGGATTGACCAGAGCTGGCTTGGGAAGGTGGCCGCAATCGATGTGAAGATAAGAATTGACATACCGTTTCCAACACCGCGATCGGTAATTAATTCACCGAGCCACATGATTACTGCAGTACCAGCGGTCATTACAAAGATCATGGTGAGAATTCGAAGCCAAGATGTATCCGGAATAATTTCTTCAGTACAACCTTGAATCAATCTTCCAGGTGTACGAGCAACCGCAAGTAATCCTGAGGTTTGTAGGACGGCAAGGCCAACGGTGAGATAGCGGGTGTACTGGGTTAACTTTGCGGTTCCGGATTGACCCTCTTTTTTCAACGCATCAAATCGAGGAATCACAACGGTTAGAAGTTGAACGATGATTGATGCGGTGATTTAAGGCATGATGCCGAGGGCAAATACCGAGAGTTGCAGTAGCGCGCCACCGCTAAAGAGATTTACTAAGCCAAGTAGGCCACCGGTATCAACATTTGCGAGACAGCGTTGTACCGCAGTGTAAGAGACGCCCGGCGTTGGGATAACCGAACCAAAGCGGAAGAGAGCCATAATCGAGAGAGTAAAGAAGATCTTTCGTCGCAGGTCAGGAGTACGGAACGCCTTTCCGAAAACTGATAGCAACATATCTTCTCCTCGATCTAATCTAGTTAGAGCGTCTTAACGCTTCCGCCAGCTGCGGCAATCTTCTCTGATGCAGATGTGGAGAAGCTGTGTGCCGTTACATTTACCTTTACCGAGATATCACCATTTCCGAGAACTTTTACCGGATGGCCAGCGCGAGCTGCGCCCACTTTGTAAAGATCATCGATGCTCACTTCGCCACATTTTGGCAATAGAGCATTAATTGTCGAGACATTTACAGCTTGATATTCGATGCGGGCAGGATTTTTAAAACCACGAAGTTTTGGAAGTCGCTGAACTAGCGGCATAGCGCCACCTTCAAAGCCAGCGCGGACCACGTTACGAGCACGCGTTCCTTTTCCACCACGACCAGAGGTCTTACCTTTGGAACCTTCACCGCGACCCTTACGAGTCTTCTCTTTCTTCGCCCCAGGTGCTGGGCGAAGATGATGGGCCTTAAGCACCATTATTCGACCTCCTCAACTGCAATTAGATGACGAACGTTATAGACCATGCCACGAATTTCTGGACGATCTTCTTTAACGACGATATCGCCAACTCGTTTCAAGCCAAGCGAACGTAACGTTTCGCGTTGGTCTGGGGAGTTGCCGACCTTGGAACGGATTTGGGTAACTTTTAATCTTGGCATTTACGCACCTGCCGATGAACTCATGGCGCGAATAATCGCAGCCGGTGCGACGCGCTCTAGTGGCAGGCCGCGACGAGCTGCAATTGCTGCAGGATCTTCTAGATTCTTTAGCGCAGTTGCAGTCGCGTGAACCATATTGATTGGATTGTTGGAACCAAGTGACTTAGTAAGTACATCGGTAATTCCAGCGCACTCAAGCACCGCACGAACTGGACCACCTGCGATAACACCAGTACCGGGAGCGGCTGGGCGAAGAAGAACTACGCCGGCAGCATCCTCGCCTTGAACTGGGTGCGGAATGGTTCCTTGAATTCTTGGAACTTTGAAGAAGGATTTCTTCGCTTCTTCAACAGCTTTCGCGATCGCTTGTGGAACTTCTTTCGCTTTGCCGTAACCAACTCCGACCATGCCATTTCCATCACCAAGTACAACTAGCGCGGTGAAAGAGAAACGACGACCTCCGGAGACAACTTTCGCTACGCGGTTGATGAAGACAACGCGCTCGATGTAAGGAGACTTCTCGCGAGTATCAGCGCCATCGCGTCGTTCGCGCTTATCGCGACCGCGCTTGGGCTTTTCGCCAGCTTCTTGTGCTGTTACTGGTTCAGTTGTCATT
>JBJTUU010000079.1:0-61544 GCA_046080845.1 Actinomycetales bacterium
CGTTCGAGTGTCTACTTCCCCTCCAAGGATCTGCTGCCAAAAGGCTCTCAACGAAATCGGATTGCAGCAATCAATGACTGCCGCTAGGAATCTCCCCGTTGCCATAAAGTCATTCTCTCTTGGTGCGGTCCATTAGAAGAGTATCTTTTCAACTTCTTGTGGACGATACTGGGATCGAACCAGTGACCCCTTCCATGTCAAGGAAGTGCGCTACCGCTGCGCTAATCGTCCGTTCGAGGTGGAGACGGGATTTGAACCCGTGTAGCGGGATTTGCAGTCCCGAGCCTCGCCTCTCGGCCACTCCACCAGATCTCTTCCCATTTGAACTAACTAACCTCGAGCGGACGACGGGGGTCGAACCCGCGACCTGAACCTTGGCAAGGTTCCGCGCTACCAACTGCGCTACGTCCGCATCTTCAAGTCGAAGACTTGAGGGCAAAATCTATCGTAAGGCGCCAAGTCGCCCAACTTGCAAGTGAGTAGCGCGCTTTAACGGGCTCAAAGGTAGCCTGACTGGGTATGGAGCGATTCTGGATGTCAGGAATCCTTGCGGAGGAACTAGTAGAGATTCGCCATGATCTAGCAGCGTTATCCGAACCTGGATATTGGGCGGTACTTGGCACATTTGAAGGTGCATGGAGTTTTGCCAGATTCTCAAGAGTTAGTCGTTCTGATTTTCCATTTATTGATTTTGAGCTACAGATTGCTGACTGGAACTCCAGTCTTGGCCATGACGAGTACATCAATTATGTAAAGAATGCTAGGGAAGAAATAGCGGCTGGCACCTTCTATCAAGTAAACGCCTGTCGCATCTTGAGCGCTGAGGTATTGGCCGGCGATGTAATTTCTATCTTTCCGCGAATTTTGAGTGGCAACCCAGCCCGCTACGCCGGTGTCCTGCAACTTCCTGATGTCGAAGTTATCTCCGCTTCTCCCGAAAGATTTATCTCAGTTCAAGAGGGAGTTGTAACGACTAGTCCGATAAAAGGTACCTCTGCCGATGGCGTTTTTGCCGAGAAGGATCGGGCAGAGAATTTGATGATTGTAGATTTAATGCGAAATGATTTAGGAAAAGTTTGTGCTACTGGAAGCATTGCAACGCCGCGAATAAATGGCGTAGAAGCACATCCAGGTCTTTTCCATTTGGTCTCTGATGTAACCGGAGAACTGCTCCCAGAGTTCACTCTTGGTGAGGTACTAGAGGAATTGATGCCACCCGGATCGGTAAGCGGTGCCCCAAAGAGCTCCGCGCTAACCATGATCAAGAAGTGGGAAGGCGTTCGTGGGCCTTACTGTGGAGTTTTCGGCTGGGCCGAAGGCGGAAACTGCGAATTAGCCGTTGCAATTCGAACTTTCTGGCGAGATGGTGCATATCTGAAATTTGGCACTGGAGCCGGAATTACCTGGGGAAGCGATCCAGAACTCGAGTGGCAAGAAACCGAATTAAAAGCGAAGCGCTTAATTTCAATTGCGAGCGGAAAATGAGTGGTGAAAGCTGGTTAGCGGCTGGCGGTGTCTTTGAGACGCTGCGAACCTATGAGAATCGGCCGTTTGGGCTCGAATTACATTTAGCAAGATTGCAACTTGGCATATCCGAACTTGGAATCTCGAACTTTGATCGCCAGCAATTAACCGAGCAGTTAACTGAAGAATTAATGAAATCCCCATTTGAATCGGGGCATCTTCGTATAGTGGTAGACCGAGATGGTGGGATCGAAATTCTCCATAAGCGTTACCAACCGCCACAGGAAGCTTTGCGATGTCTAACTATTCGCTCCAATTTAGGCCAGGGGCTTCAATTTAAATGCACTGAATATCGAGAGCGATTTGCGTTACGAGAGCGCGCTAACGCTAGCGGGGTTGATGATGCCCTACTTTTTAATGGGGAGGCGGAGTTAGTCGAGGCTACAACTTGTAACCTAATCATCCTTACCAATGATGGGTGGTTAACACCCGCATTATCTAGCGGATGTCTTCCCGGAATCACACGAAAATTGCTAATTGAAAATTTCGGCGTTCGGGAGCAACGCATTGAGCTGGTAGTGCTCGCCGAAGCAAAGGCGGCGGCGGTGATTTCTAGTTTGCGCGAGATTCAAGGCATTACAGAGATTGACGGAAAAGTCTTGCCAAACTCTAGGGAAGTTGAAGTGTTAAAAACCCAATTTCATAGTTGGGTATTGGGTAACCTAGCGCTATGAAGGTGCGAGATCAGTTAAAGCAGAACCCATACGGATCACTAATTTGGCGGATCTTTATCGGCGCGGTTGGCGGATTAATCACCATTATTGGAACAATATTTTTATTTGCCCCGGGACCAGGGATTTTAGTTTTATTGGCAGGGTTGGGAATTTTGGCTACTGAATTTGCTTGGGCAGCTAACGCATTGCGAAAAACAAAATCTATAGCCCAGGCGACTTCAGCCAAGATCGGAATTCCGCTCTGGGTTAAATACCTAATTGCTGCGATTGGCGCAGTTGCTTCGATTCTTTACGTGCTGGTCTTTTATGCCTAGCCGAATTAACCGCAAGTAGCTCTGGCTTTTTGGTAACCTCGCGAGGTGAGCGATTCGGTAAAAGTCAGTTTCGACGGCGCTCTAAAGTCATTTCCCAGCTCACATAAAGTCACTCAAATTTGTGAAGAGGTATATCCCGAGCGAATTAAGCCGGGGCCAACTGCAATCGTTGCCTGCAAAGTAAACGGAACCCTGAAAGATTTGTGGAGCGATGTAAGCGAGGGCGACATTGTTGAGACTGTCTCGATCGATTCACCAGATGGGCTAGCGGTGTTGCGCCACTCAACGGCCCATGTCCTCGCTCAGGCAGTTCAGAATAATTCTTCCCAGACTCGACTCGGTATCGGCCCACCAATTAACGATGGTTTCTATTACGACTTTGATCCACCCAAACCATTTACTCCAGATGACTTGGTAAAACTTGAGAGCGCTATGCGCAAGATCATCAAAGATGGACAACGTTTCAAACGTCGAGTTGTAACGGAAACGGAAGCCCTCGCCGAGTTATCAAGCGAGCCGTACAAATGTGAATTAATAAATGAAAAGGGTAGTGTCATCGCTGAAGGGGCAGCTGCCGAAATTGGAGCTGGTGAATTAACTATCTATGACAATTTGGGTCGAGATGGCGCTCCGGTTTGGCGCGATTTGTGCCGCGGACCTCATCTGCCTTCCACTAAATACATTCCAGCTTTTAAATTGATGCGAAGCGCTGGCGCGTATTGGCGTGGCTCAGAGAAGAATCCGATGCTGCAGCGAATTTACGGTACTGCCTGGCCCTCCCAAGAGGATCTTGATAAGTATCTTAACTTTTTAGAAGAGGCAGAAAAGCGAGATCACCGTAAGTTAGGCGCGGAATTAGATCTCTTCTCTTTTCCAGAGGAAATTGGCTCTGGTCTTGCCGTCTTTCATCCCAAAGGCGGCATTGTGCGGATGGCCATGGAGGAGTACTCCCGAAAGCGCCATGTTGAAGAGGGTTATGAATTTGTATATTCACCGCATTTAACCAAGGCGGCGCTCTTTGAGAAATCTGGACATCTAGATTGGTATTCCGAAGGTATGTATCCGCCGATGACTATGGATGAAGAATTTCATGGCGACGGAACACTAAAGCGCGCTGGCCAAAAGTATTACATGAAGCCAATGAACTGCCCATTTCATAATTTAATCTTTGCCTCACGGGGCCGCTCCTATCGAGAGCTCCCACTGCGACTCTTTGAGTTTGGCACGGTTTATCGATATGAAAAATCGGGTGTCGTTCACGGAATCACTCGAGCTCGTGGCTTCACCCAAGATGATGCTCATATTTACTGCACGCAAGACCAGATGCCAGCTGAACTCGATACTTTGTTAACTTTCGTATTAAATTTATTACGTGATTATGGTTTAACAGATTTCTATTTGGAGCTCTCGACAAAAAATAGTGAGAAATTTGTGGGCTCGGATCAAGATTGGCAGGCAGCAACTGAGATTCTCCGCAAAGCCGCTGAGAAACAGAATCTAGAATTAGTTATGGATGAAGGTGGCGCAGCCTTCTACGGTCCAAAGATTTCAGTTCAGACCAAAGATGCGATCGGCCGAACCTGGCAGATGTCGACTATCCAAGTGGATTTCCAATTACCCCAGCGATTTGAACTTGAGTATCAAGCTGCCGATGGCTCTCGCCAGCGACCGGTAATGATTCACCGCGCCCTATTTGGTTCGATTGAGCGATTCTTTGGCGTGCTAACGGAACATTACGCCGGTGCATTCCCACCTTGGTTGGCTCCGGTTCAGGTGCGAGCGATTCCAGTTGCTGAAGCTTTCGCTCCATATCTTGCGGAAGTGGTTGGCCAATTAAAAACGAAGGGGATTCGCGCGGAATTAGATGACTCAGATGATCGAATGCAGAAAAAGATTAGGAATGCCCAAGCCGAGAAGGTGCCATTTATGTTGATCGCTGGAGAAGAAGACCAGAAGATCGGTGCGGTTTCATTTCGATATCGAAATGGTGACCAGAAAAATGGCATTCCGATTGACGTAGCAATCAAAGAAATTGTCGATGTGGTTGCAACGAGAAAACAAGTTTGATGGATTCAGGAGTCGGGATTCCAGATCGGTGGGCGAGATTATGGGCGCCGCATCGCATGGCATATCTAACTGGTGAGAATCGACCACTTCCTGGTAACGACAGCGGTTGCCCATTCTGCGAAATTCCAAGTAAGTCCGACGAGGCGTCGCTAATTGTTCATCGTGGCAAAAAAAACTATGCCGTTCTCAACCTTTATCCATATAACCCAGGCCATCTACTTATCTGCACTTATCGCCATGTAGCTGATCTAACCGATTTAACTAAATTTGAACGTGACGAGATGACTTCGCTTTGTGCCGCTGCTATGAAAGTCTTACGGACGGTTTCAAATGCAGTCGGTTTTAATCTCGGGATAAATCAGGGCGCGGTTTCTGGTGCAGGTGTGGCTTCTCATATCCATCAACACGTAATCCCCAGATGGAGTGGCGATGCCAATTTCATGCCATTGATTGGTCAGACCAAGGTACTTCCTAAATTGTTGTCGGAAAGTAGAGATGAGATAGCTAGCGCCTGGGCAGCGTTGCCAAAATCTGATTAAGTTCAATTACCCCAAATGGTTTAGTAATTCCAAACGGAAGTGCGATTGGATACATGCCTTCTGCAAAAGCTGTTTCTCCCAAAGAATCAAATTCTTCCAAGTATTCGGCGCGAAATTCGTCGATGAGATCTATTAGTGAATCATCACATGGAGATATTTGTAGATTTGAATCTTGATAATTTCGTACGGTTTGAACTTTCAAATCAACTAACCCAATCGGAGCGCCAGCCTCGTCATTAATGACCAGGTATGGCGTCGCGACTTTTTCTAGTACTCGATTGGCAATCAAAACTAGGTCATCAAAGTCGCTCTCAGCATCCTCTAAACCTTGAACTAGCAGAATGCGGGGCAGTTGCCGCTCTGCCACGAACTGCCACTGTTCAATCATGACTTTTGAGACGCCAGTATGCGCATCTACCAAAAGGAGAAATGGTTGCGAAATTTCCAGCTTGGCTTGCCAATCAACCTCGATGGGAGTGATGAAATTTTCATAAGCCAACTCTGAAAGTCGCGGCGAGGGCGCGGTACTGGGATCACACCAAATTTGTATGCGTGTTTTAGAGCCATTCACGAGAAGAGCCTACGATGTACCTGATGTTACAGAATCGTCTTAGGACGCCAGTCACCCGTCTGATAACTCCAATTTGTGCCGGTCTACTCAGGATGGGTTTAAGCGCTAATGCCGTAACGGTTTTAGGCGCTTTCGGCACAACCGTGATTGCGCTATCGCTTTTCCCAAGCGGTCATCTTTTTTTGGGGACCATTTTGATAACCATCTTTGTCTTGAGCGATTTATTAGATGGCACCATGGCCAGAATCTCGGGGAGTAGCTCATCAAAATGGGGCGCCTTTCTTGATTCAACGTTAGATCGCGTAAGCGATGCCGCAATTCTTATCGGACTTTGGTTCTATTTTCGGGATTCGGGTGGTTATGAAGCGCCACTATTAATAATAAATCTAGTTCTAGGTGGACTGATTCCCTATATTCGGGCCCGCGCGGAAGCCCTATCTATTAAGTGCGATGTTGGTTTTGCCGAACGAGTGGAACGATTGATTTTTATCTTAGTCGGGGCTGGGTTTTACGGAATCGGAGTAGAAATCGCAATGATAAGCGCATTAGTAGCCCTCACTATTTTAAGTGCAATTACCGTGATGCAACGGATCAGAGTTGTATACAAGTTAGGTAGATAATGAGCGCCAATCTCACTTATCTTCTTTATAGCGCAATGTGGAAGTTGGTACGTCTACTACCAGAACGTGCTGCGAATCGACTTTTTCAAGGTATTGCAGCGGTTGCCTATAAAAGGAATCAAAAGCGGGTGCAGCGATTACGCCAGAACTATCGACAGGTTCGCCCCGGAATCAGCGAGGTTGAATTAGAAGAGTTAGTTAAGTCTGGGTTGCGATCTGCCATGAGGTATTGGTGCGAAACCTTTCGTATCTCAGATTGGAATCGCGATCGAATTATAGAAACCGTGACCGTAACGCGAGAGAACTTGTTAACTGAGGCGATTGCGGCGAGATCTGGACTGATTATTGCCCTACCTCATGCCGGTAATTGGGATCACGCTGGGCTCTACTTCTGCACTAAGGGAATAACGGTAAATACCGTGGCAGAGCATCTAAAACCGGAGCGACTATTCCAAAAATTTCTACGACATCGCGAAGCGATGGGAATGCGAGTTCTTGATCTAGCAGAATCCGTAAGCTCCAAACTCGAAGAGATTTTAGAATCAGGTGGATTAGTTGCCTTAGTTGCAGATCGCGACTTAAGTAAATCTGGCATTCCAGTTGATTTTTTCGGAGCTACGGCCAAGATGCCACCTGGCCCAGCGTTACTGGCAATTCGAACTGGGGCCCCGCTGATTACTGCGTACGTAGCCTTTACCAATCAAGGTATCCATATTGAATTCAACGGGCCATTTACTGCGAGAGATGCGAATAGTGGAGATACGGCAGCGCAAGTTGCAGAAATCTCGCAACAATTAGCTAATCAATTTGCCCGAGATATAACGGAGAATCTAACTTCATGGCATATGCAACAACGAATTTTTGTAGATAGTGCGGAAACTCAAGTTAGGAATTTCACTTGAGAATTGGAATTGTTTCGCCTTATGCCTGGGATGTGCCAGGCGGCGTCCAAGCTCATATCAAAGACTTAGCTCTTTTCTTAAAAGCTGAAGGACATTATGTTTCGGTGTTAGCGCCTGCGATCGATGAAGGGGGTGTTCTTGAGGATTTCGTAATTACTGCAGGCAAGCCAGTTGCAATTCCTTACAATGGTGCCGTAGCCAGAGTTCTCTTCGGGCCGGTTGCCGCATCTCGAGTGCGTCAATGGATTTCGCAGAATGAGTTTGATGTTCTTCACTTACATGAGCCAGCAATACCCTCACTCTCATTGTTAGCTTGCGCTATCGCGGAAGGACCAATGGTAGGCACGTTTCATGCTGCCGCTCCGAAACAGAAAGTCGCATTTGTGATTGCACCGCTACTCGAACCAATCATCGAAAAACTTCGCGCCCGAATCGCTGTGAGTGAAGTCGCTCGAGAGACTTTAACTATTCATCTTGAGACCGATGCTTTGGTAATTCCAAATGGGATTGACACCAAGTTCTTCCAGGACGCTAAGACCGAGAGTGCCTGGAAACGAGATTTCACAATTGGATTTATCGGTAGATTTTCAGAACCGAGAAAGGGTTTAGAAATTCTGCTCCAAGCTCTCCCAGACATTGTCCGCGGAGTTCCAAACGCGCGACTCCTAATTGCCGGCCCGGGTGAAGGTTTAGAAATCATGCAATCAGTTTCACCAAATCTTCGCAATCGTTTGGTCTTCTTAGGTCGGTTAAATGAAGTAGAGAAAGCCGCTTTCTTTAAATCTATAGATCTGTATGTAGCGCCAAATACCGGGGGAGAATCATTTGGAATTATTCTGGCGGAGGCGATGGCAAGTGGCACCGCGATTGTTGCGAGTGATTTGCCGGCATTCGAACAAGTCTTAGGTTCAGGTAAGTATGGCGAAATCTTTCGAACCGGCGATAGCTCACATCTTGCCGAGCGAGTCATCGCGCTCGCTCAAAATCCAGAGCGGCGAAACACACTCTCTCAAAGTGCCAAACTTGGCGCAGTTCGATTCGATTGGAATACCGTCGGCCCAGAGATTATGAATGTGTACCTGCACGCAATCGGGGAGGGCGAAAAGGTGAAAGTAGGAAGTGAGTCCCGAAACTGGCTGCGCATCTTCGGTAGAGACGGAACAGAAGGTGCTAATTAATGAGAGTTGCACCAATCCTGTTAGTAGGTCTTCTACTTTTAGTCTGGTACTTAACTTTTTCCGCTAATCGATTAGATCGCTTGCATCACCGAGTTGAGACTTCTTGGGCCAACTTAGATGCCATTTTGCAGCGACGAGCCGCTATCGCCCAAGAGATTGCACATTTAGCCGAGATAGACCCCGCATCAAATTTGATTCTGATGTCGGCAGCGCACCAAGCTCGCGAAGCTAGTATTTCAGAGCGAAGCGAGGCCGAAAGTGGACTCTCTGGAGCGCTTCGATTGCTGCGAGATGAGAGCGATGTGCCACATCTACATCGGGACATTTTTCAAGAGCTAGATGAAGTTACCGAAAGATTAAGAACGGCGATTGCAATCCACCAAGAATCAGTATCAGCAACCACGAATCGCAGAAAAAAATTGATTTATCGGCTCTTTCGATTGGCTGGAAGCGCACCACTTCCTGTTACATATCCTTTTGAAGACGAGGTCTTGTAATTTGGTAAAGCGATTAACCTTAGTTTTGTCTATAATATTGGTTTTAATTTCAGCATGTAGTTTTTCCGACCTCCCATTTACTGGACCGGGGCCGGAACGAAATGTCCTAACTGGCCTGGAAGGATCTAATGGTCGGTTGGTGGCAGTGAAATTTGATGACACTCGATACGCCCACCCGCAATCTGGTTTGGATCTGGCAGATGTAGTTTTTGTGACCCAGGTAGAGGCAGGCTTAACGCGATTGATGGCCATTTATTCATCGAGATATCCGCAAGAAGCAGGTCCGGTTCGTTCTGCGCGAATTTCTGATATCGATATCTTGGCGCAGTTTGGGCGGGTGGGCTTCATGTACAGCGGGGCACAGAGCAAGTTAAGACCGCGATTGGCGGAAGCGAATCTGGTTAATCTCAGTGCCGAACGCAATCCACCTTCTATATATGTGACAGATCCAAATCGAGTGGCGCCATATGCAATGATGGTAAAGATTCCGTTACTTCTCGAAAAAGCTGATGGATTAGATCTCGTAAAACCCATCGGATACGAGCATGGAGATTTGAGCGAAACTGCTCTTCCAATCACGGGCGCCCGGGTGGATTGGCCGAATGCCAAATATGAGATTTTTTGGAGCGAAACCGAATCGCGATTCTTACTTAGTTTTGATGGCGAACCTAATATTGATAACAATGGAAAACGTATTGGTTCACCCATGATGGTGATTCAATTAATCGAGATCCATCCATCAGAATTTGGCGATAAGTTCGGTGGCGTTACTCCTAAGAATGAAGTAGTTGGAAGTGGCAAGGCTTTTCTACTTCGTAACGGAACAATCACTGAAGCTAGCTGGTCAAGATCTAGCGCAACGGCTCCAACTATTTGGACTTTGCCAGATGGATCACCAGCGTTCTTTGAACGGGGACAGGTCTGGTTCTTCTTAACGGATAAGCAGCCGATTTTCACTTATCCTGATGTAGAACCTGCGTCGAAGTAACCTCAATTCGCGATATTGCGACCTTTAAGTACAATTTGGCTATGGCGGAAAAACCAGTCACTGGCACGGCGCGCGTTAAGCGCGGTATGGCGGAAATGCTCAAAGGCGGCGTCATTATGGATGTCGTTAATGTTGAGCAGGCCAAGATCGCTGAAGATGCTGGTGCCGTAGCGGTAATGGCGCTAGAACGTGTCCCCGCAGATATTCGCGCCCAGGGTGGCGTGGCCCGAATGTCAGATCCAGAGATGATTCAGGCAATTCAGGCTGCGGTTTCCATCCCAGTAATGGCTAAGGCACGAATCGGGCATTTCGTTGAAGCACAAATTTTGCAATCAATTGGTGTTGATTACATAGATGAATCAGAAGTTCTAACGCCAGCGGATTACACGCATCACATCGATAAGTGGAACTTCACAATTCCATTTGTCTGTGGCGCTACCAACCTTGGGGAAGCGCTCCGTCGAATTAATGAAGGTGCCGCAATGATTCGCTCGAAAGGCGAGGCAGGAACTGGCGATGTCTCGAATGCGACAACTCATATGCGAACTATTTCAGGTGAGATTCGAAGATTAACTTCGATGCGTGAAGACGAACTTTATGTAGCTGCCAAGGAGTTGCAGGCACCTTTTGATTTAGTTAGAGAAGTGGCCAACCTTGGAAAACTTCCGGTAGTTCTTTTTACCGCAGGAGGCATTGCCACTCCGGCTGATGCTGCCATGATGATGCAATTAGGTGCTGACGGGGTATTTGTTGGCTCAGGAATCTTCAAATCTGGCGATCCGGCAAAACGAGCTGCAGCAATTGTTAAAGCAACGACTTACTTCAGTGATCCAAAGGTGGTCGCAGAACAATCTCGCGGATTGGGTGAAGCGATGGTTGGTATCAATGTCTCAGATATTCCGGTGCCACATCGCCTTGCAGAACGAGGCTGGTAACTTAAGTGAAAGTTGGAGTCTTAGCGCTCCAAGGAGACGTGCGAGAGCACATACTTGCGCTAAATGAATGCGGCGCCGATGCGCTTGCCGTTAAAACAGAATCCGAGATAAAAATAGTCGATGCACTGATAATCCCTGGTGGGGAATCAACAACTATCAGCAAACTAGCTCGTAGTTTTGGTCTCTTTGATTTAATAGCGGGCCGTATCAAAAGTGGAATGCCGACTTACGGATCCTGTGCTGGATTAATCCTTCTGGCAAACAAGATTGAGGATGCAATTGTTGGCCAAGAAACCTTTGGTGGTTTAGATGTGGTTGCTAGACGAAATGCTTTTGGTCGGCAAGTAGATTCTTTTGAAATGGATTTAGAAGTTAAGGGTTTAAGCGCACCGAAGTTTCGAGCGATTTTTATTCGGGCGCCCTGGATTGAATCGGTGGGAAATCAGGTTGAGGTTCTAGCGCAAGTTTCGGGACATGCGGTTGCGGTGCGCTCTGGTCATATCTTTGCGACTTCATTCCACCCCGAACTTACGGGCGACAATCGAATCCACCGATACTTTTTGGATGTTGTTTGTAAGGATGCCATCAAGGTGAGTGCGTAATGTCCGGCCATTCCAAATGGGCAACGATTAAACGAAAGAAAGCGTTAATTGATTCGAAACGGTCACAAGCATTTGCAAAATACATTAAGGCGATTGAAGTTGCGGCCCGTAATGGCGGTGCTGATCCAGACTCGAATCCAACTCTTTATGATGCGATAACTAAAGCAAAGAAAAATTCAGTCCCGAGCGACAATATAGATCGAGCGCTCAAGCGGGCTTCTGGCGCAGATGGTCAGGGGTCTAATTGGGAAACCATTATGTACGAAGGTTATGGTCCCGGCGGTGTCGCGATACTCATTGAATGTTTATCCGATAATCGAAATCGCGCTGCTTCAGAGGTGCGCGTTGCAGTTACTCGAAATGGTGGCACGATGGCCGACCCCGGCTCAGTTGGTTACCTATTTGAACGAAAAGGTGTTGTAATCGTGCCCAAGCGCCAGGGTTCTGGCGAGCTAGTTGAAGATTCACTCCTTGAGTTAGTGCTAGATGCCGGCGCCGAAGAGATAAATGATCTTGGAGAGAACTTTGAGATTCTAAGTTCACCAACCAATTTGAGTGCGGTGCGCGATGCGATTACCAAAGCTGGATATGAATATGAATCTGCAGATTCATCTTTCCTCCCTTCGATATCAATTCCAGTCGCAGGTGAAACCGCTAAATCTCTTCTCGCGTTAATTGACGCGATTGAAGAACTTGATGATGTTCAGAATGTTTACGGTAATTTCGATATTTCCGAAGAGGTAATGGCGAGCCTTTCATAGCGAAAAAGCAGCCTTGATTAGGCTTGCGCAATGCGCGTTCTTGGGATTGATCCCGGCTTAACTAGGTGTGGCATTGGGGTTGTGGAACGCAATCAAGGCGCTCTCCACCTGGTTGATTGTGGAGTCATAAAAACCGATGTTGATGCTTCACTTCAAGATCGTCTACTTCAGTTAGAAACCGAATTAGAAGCTTGGATTAAGAAGTGCAAACCAGATGCGATAGCTGTCGAACGAGTTTTTTCGCAACTAAATGTGAGAACTGCGATGGCCACGGGCCAAGCAGCAGGTGTGGCTCTGTTAATCGCCGCGCGCTCCAAGTTGCCACTCGCGCTACACACACCAACCGAAGTTAAAGCGGCAGTCTCGGGCTCTGGGCGCGCCGATAAGCATCAGGTAGCAAGGATGGTGGTGAAGATTTTGCGTTTGGATAGCGCGCCAAGTCCAGTCGATACAACCGACGCATTAGCCCTGGCAATCTGCCATCATTGGCGTGGCCCAGGTAGTGAACGACTTAAAGCCGCAGCTAAGTTGGAGCGAGGTCGAATAAAAGTGCTCTCCAAAAATGCGCCGGTAGATAAAGTTCGCAAGAAAAGGATCGGTTGATGATTGCAAGATTAAAGGGAACCGTTCTTGAAGTTAGATTAACTACATTGGTTGTCGATGTTTCTGGCGTTGGATACGAGATAAGAGTCGCCCCAGAAATTTCAAGCTCAGTACAAACTGGCGACTTACTTGAGCTCTTCACTTCACAGGTTATCCGCGAAGATTCTTGGACCTTATTTGGATTCCAAAGCGCTGATGCGAGAGATCTATTTGACGAACTGCAAACCGTAACTGGAGTTGGGCCGAAAGTAGCCCATTCGTTGTTATCCACCTTCAATCCAGATGATTTGAGGACTCACATTGGCTCCGGCGAAACCTCTACTTTAGAAAGAGTTCCCGGGATTGGTAAGAAAGTTGCCTCTCGAATTGTGCTCGAGTTAAAGGAGCGCTTCCAAACTTACAAAGGTGGCAAATCTCGTACCGGAGGACCGTGGCGGGCGCCACTAAGAGAAGCGCTCGTAAGTCTGGGATATTCAGCAAAAGAGGCAGATAAAGCAATCGAGCAAACTGTTAAATCTCTCGAATCCGCAAGTGGTGTAAACCCGGAAACTTTGGAATTAAGTGAACTACTGAAGATGACGCTTAGCCAGGTAAGAAAATGAGTGAGTCAGATTTCTTAAACTCGAACCTAACTCCAGAAGATCTAAGCGCCGAACAAGCGTTACGCCCCACAAATTTAACCGAATTTATCGGCCAAGGACGGGTGAGGGATCAAGTGGATTTACTTCTCCGCGCGGCGCGGGAGCGATCTGCGCCAGCGGATCATATTCTGCTATCTGGCCCGCCGGGGCTTGGCAAAACCACGCTCGCGATGATTGTTGCTACTGAAATGGGCGCGCCAATTCGCATCACAAGTGGACCTGCCATAACTCATGCTGGTGATCTTGCCTCCATTCTCTCTTCACTTGTTGAAGGTGAGATTCTCTTTCTTGACGAAATACACCGAATGGCTCGCCCCGCGGAAGAGATGCTCTATATGGCAATGGAGGATTTTCGAGTTGATGTCGTCGTCGGTAAAGGACCGGGCGCCACTGCAATTCCGCTCTCGCTGCCACATTTCACTTTAGTTGGCGCAACTACTCGAGCTGGATTATTGCCAGCGCCACTTCGGGACCGGTTTGGTTTTACCGCACACTTAGATTTCTATGATCCGAAAGATATTGAAGAAATTATTGTGAGAAGTGCAGGATTATTAGAGATTGAAATCAAGCGAGATGCTGTTATTGAACTCGGGAAGAGATCACGGGGTACACCGCGAATCGCAAATCGGTTACTGCGACGAGTACGAGATTATGCCGAGGTTCATGCCGATTCAATTATTACAGGTGAGGTAACTAAAAAAGCCTTGGAGATTTATGAAGTCGATGAACGCGGCTTAGATCGCCTTGATTTGGCAATCTTACGTTCATTAATTGATCAGTTCGGCGGCGGGCCGGTGGGTTTAAATACTTTAGCCATGGCAGTTGGCGAAGAACGGGAAACCGTGGAGGCGATGGCGGAGCCATTTCTAGTGCGTTCGGGATTCATGATTCGTTCACCCCGAGGACGAAGTGCAACGCCGCTGGCATGGCGACATCTAGGCAAAAATCCACCTGCGCAACTAGCCGGGCTTTTCGACAACCCTGAGATTGGACCATAGACTCTCGCCTCATGTCTTTCGGTTCCTCGCGAAACTCAGGTAGCGCCAATCGCGCTCGCCCAGGTCGTACACTTTTTGTACATCTATTTCTTACGGCAGCCCTCTTTGGAATTGCGATTGGAATCGGCGCCACCTCGATTAATTTAGGTCTAGATCTACGCGGAGGAACTAGCGTCACTCTCCAACCTCGAGTGCAAGCCGGAGATTCTGGCAGCGTCACACCTGAAGCAATTGATCAAGCAGTATCTATTATTCGCCAGCGCGTCGACTCGCTTGGTGTCGCGGAGAGTGAAGTTACCTCTGAGGGATCCGGCACAAATCGACAGATTGTGATCGCCGTACCTGGCGAAACCGGCCGTCGAATCGTTGAACTTGTGGGGCAGACAGCGGAATTACGTTTCCGCCAAGTTCTTGTTGAAACTGGAGGCACGCCGACTCCAACCGATAGCGATCTACTTGCGGGCTTAACTCTCACACCTGAACAGCAATCGGCGTTTCTAACTTTAGATTGCGCCAAACGCAATGATGTTTCAGTTACGGAAGATCCCAACCAAATCTTGGTGACCTGCGATAGATCCGGCGTCGCGCGTTATCTACTCGCGCCTGCAAAGGTGGTTGGACGTGATGTGGCTAGTGCGACTGCCGCAATAGATCCAGCCAGCGCAAGTGGCTGGTTTGTGAGTTTGGATTTCACTGGCGATGGTGCAAAGAAATTTGGTGAACTAACCCAAGCTGTTGTAAATCTTGCGCAACCGCAAAATCAAGTTGCCATTGTTCTCGATGGAACGGTGGTCTCCGCGCCACGAATTAACGAGGCAATTCTTGGTGGACGAGCCCAGATAACTGGTTCATTTAGCCAACTTGAAGCACAGGATTTAGCTAACGTTCTTAAGTATGGATCGCTGCCACTTGCATTCGATCGTGGCGAGGTTCAACAAGTTTCACCAACGCTAGGTAGTGATCAGCTCCGCGCTGGTTTGTTGGCCGGAGGAATTGGTCTACTTCTCGTCGTCATATATTCAATTCTTTACTATCGAGCCCTCTCCATCGCAGTGGTTGGATCGTTGGCCTTGGCCGCATCCCAGGTCCTGCTATCGCTATTTTTACTCGGGAAGACAGTAGGTTTCACTTTAACTTTAGCGGGCATCGCCGGAACTATTGTTGCGATTGGAATTACCGCAGACTCGTTTATCGTTTATTTTGAAAGAATTCGCGATGAGATGCGCGATGGTAAGCCGCTTCGGGTTGCTGTAGAAACTGGTTGGATTAGAGCGCGGCGAACTATTGTGGTTGCCGACTTAGTATCAGGAATTTCTTCGGTAGTTTTATATGTGGTTTCAGTTGGTAGCGTCCGCGGTTTTGCTTTCACTTTGGGGTTGACCACAATCATCGATCTCTTGATCATCTTCTTCTTTACCAAGCCACTCATTTCGTTGATGGCTAAATCGAAGTATCTACAGAGCGGTGGCAGGTTCTCCGGCGTTTCCCCACGAAGCGTTGGAATGGTTCCGATTAGTTCGAATTCGGAGGCAACGGTATGAAAATCTCAGGTCTTGGCGGTCGTTTATATCGTGGCGAGAGCTCCTTAAATATTATTGGCGGGAAGCGAAAATGGTATTCCCTGTCCCTCGCCTTCATAATCCTTTCGGGTTTTGCCCTCGGAACTAAGGGCGTTGAGTTGTCGATTGAATTTAAAGGCGGTTCATCGTTCACGGTCACTACACAATCCGGAACGATTAACGAAGCGGAAGCCGCTGTTAAATCTACTGGCTACGCTGGCGAGACTCGGGTTCAAACAATAGGAGAATCTAAAATACGAATTCAAACTGGCGTAATTGAACAATCTCAATCCAATGAGATTCAAGATGCGTTAGCGAAAGAGTTCAATGTCACGGTCGAATCTATCGACACCCAGAACGTTGGACCTTCATGGGGCGAAGAAATTTCTCGAAAAGCGCTACAAGGCTTGATCGCATTCTTGATTATCGTGATGATTTATCTCGCGCTGGCCTTTGAACCTAAAATGGCGCTCGCCGCAATCGTGGCGTTGATTCACGATGTATTCATTACAGTTGGTATATATGCCTTAGTTGGTTTTGAAGTTTCTCCATCCACAGTAATTGGATTCTTAACAATTCTGGGTTATTCGCTATATGACACAGTAGTTGTTTTCGATAAGGTTCGAGAAAATACCCGATCGATAACAGCAACTGGAAAATATACTTACTCGCAGGCAGCTAACCTCGCCGTTAATCAAACTATCGTAAGATCTTTAAACACCTCTTTAATTGCATTATTACCGGTTGCAGCAATTCTTTTTGTGGGAGCTGGATTGCTTGGCGCAGGAACCCTTAAGGATCTCTCACTTGCGTTATTTATCGGATTGATTGCGGGCACCTATTCCTCTATCTTCATTGCATCCCCGGTACTTGCTCAGCTTCGCGAGCGAGAGCCGGCCATAAAGGCGCTAAATCAGCGAGTTATGGCTCGAGGCGGTGCGCCGCTAGCGCAAGGTCAGCGGCAACAGCGAAGACGAGATAAGCGCAAAGGTCGTAAGTAGTCAATAATTCGCGTATGACCGCTACGCTTTCTAACTTAGTCGAACGGTTACGCGAGCAAAATCCGAAGAGTGATATCGCTGTGCTGGAGCGCGCCTATGAAAAAGCAAGTGCAGCCCATGCAGGTCAACTCCGAAAAAGTGGCGATCCATACATAACCCACCCGATTGCGGTGGCTGAGATTCTTGCTGATTTTGGATTAGATACTAATACCTTGGCGGCTGCGCTTCTCCATGACACGGTTGAAGATACAAATTACGCAAGCGGAGATTTGCGCAGAGATTTCGGTGAAGAAATTGCGAATCTAGTTGATGGTGTAACCAAGTTGGATCGTTTGACTTACGGCCCAACCGCTGAGGCCGAAACGGTTCGCAAGATGGTTGTTGCAATGGCAAAAGATATTCGGGTTCTAGTCATCAAACTAGCTGACCGATTACACAATGCTCGTACCTGGCAATTTGTCTCCCCAGAGAGCGCGTCGCGTAAGGCGCGGGAGACCCTCGATATTTACGCCCCGTTAGCGCACCGATTAGGTATGAACGCAGTCAAATGGGAACTTGAAGATCTCTCCTTTAAATTTCTTGAACCAAAGAAGTTTGAGGAAATTGAGCGGTTAGTTGCTGAACGAAACCCTTCACGTCAAATTTTAACTAATGAAGTCATCCAAATAGTCGAACAAGATCTAGCGACTGAAGGAATTTCAGCAACGGTTTCAGGTCGACAAAAGCATTTATATAGCGTCTATCAAAAGATGGTGATTCGAGGTCGTGAATTTAACGATATCTATGATCTAGTTGGAATTCGAGTTTTAGTAAATGATGTTCGCGATTGCTACGCAGTTCTAGGCTCAATCCATGCGAGGTGGAGCCCAGTTCCGGGGCGCTTTAAAGATTACATAGCTATGCCAAAATTCAACTTATATCAATCGCTACACACAACTGTGATCGGACCAAATGGAAAAGCAGTAGAGATACAGATCAGAACTCATGAAATGCATCGTCGGGCCGAATATGGAATCGCGGCTCACTGGAAATATAAATCAGGTAAGCGGACGCCTACTTCAGATAGTCCTGATGTGCTTTGGTTGAAACAACTTCACGAATGGCAACAGGAAACGACTGACGTCTCGGAATTTCTTGATGCGCTACGTTTTGATTTGCACACACCGGAAGTATTTGTATTTACCCCAAAGGGGAGCGTTATCGCACTTCCACAAGGTGCCACGCCGGTTGATTTTGCCTACGCAGTGCATACTGAAGTTGGAAATAAATGTATCGGTGCGAAAGTTAATGGCAAGCTAGTTTCACTTGAAGCGCCGCTTCACAATGGCGACGTGATTGAAGTTGTTACGAATAAGGGAGAAAATGCATCGCCAAGCCGAGATTGGCTAAATTTTGTGAAATCCCCACGCGCTCGCTCCAAGATAAAAGCTTGGTTTTCACGGGAGCGCCGCGAAGAGGCTATCGATGCTGGTAAGGAATCAATCGCTCGTCAATTGCGAAAAGCCGGTTTGCCGATTCAGAAAATTCTAGGTGGCCAAACTTTATTGCAACTAGCGCACGATATGAATTACTCAGATATTGACTCCCTTTATGCCGCTGTTGGTGATGGGTTTATTTCTTCAACATCTGTAGTAGAGAAATTGATTTCAGCGGTTGGAACTGATGAAACCCACGAAACTCCACAATTGGAATCCATATCAACTGGCGCGAGCCCACGAATTCCGCGAAGAAGTGCGAGCGGAGTACACGTAGAAGGTGTGGACGATGTGTTAATCAAATTGGCAAGATGTTGCACCCCGGTACCGGGTGACCCGATAGCGGGCTTTGTAACCAGAGGGAGCGGGGTATCGATTCATCGGAGTGATTGCGTAAATGTTGCCGACTTGAAGTTTCATCAAGGAGATCGAATAGTCAAAGTTGCTTGGGATCTGAATGCTAAGACCGTTTTTTTGGTGAATATTCAAATAGAGGCTCTTGATAGATCTCGACTACTTTCTGATATCACCAGGGCGCTATCTGATCTAGAAGTCAATATTTTGCATGCTGCAGTGAATACCACGAAAGATCAGACTGCAATCTCAAGATTTACTTTCGAAATGGCTGATGCTTCACATCTTGATTCGGTGTTGGCAAGTATTAAGAAAATTGATGGCGTTTATGACGTCTATCGCATTACCAATAATTAACTACTAAATTCAGCTAATCCTTTTTCTGCCTCAGCTAGCCAGACAGCTCTAGCTGCAGCAGCTTCTCTTAGCTCATTAGCCTTCTTGAGATCTCCAGCCGCATCGGCTTTTGCAGCCTTGGCTTCATATTCAGAGACTGCCTCTCGCAACTGTGAAACAACATCATTTGCTCGAGCTTTAGCGCCAGGATCTGATTTGCGCCACTGTTCTTGTTTTGCCTCTTTTAGAGTCAGTTCAACGCTCTCTACTCTGCGATCTAGCACATTTCGCTTGCCCCGTTCAACTTGTCCTGACTTTAAGTATTTGCTCTTTAAATCTCGGAACTTACGTCGAGCATCATCTAAATTAGTGATTGGTAAGAGACCTTCAATCTCAGCCACGAGAGCTTCACGCTTAATCAAGTTCTCGGCAAATGAAACACTTCGTTTCTCTAAGTCCGCGTTTTTGGCTGCAAAAAAAGTATCTTGTGCCGCCTTAAAGCGAGACCACAACTTTGCGTCATCGGACTTCTTCCCTCTGCCAGTTGCTTTCCATCGGTCCATCAGCGCTTTATAGCGCTTAGCGGTAGTTACCCAATCCGTCGAATTTGCCAAGCTCTCCGCTTCGCTGACGATAGATTCCTTAGCTGACTTAACTTCAGTTTGAACTTTAGAAAGCGATGCGAAGTGCTGACGCCGCTTTTTATCGAAAAAATTTCGTGCTGACGAGAATCGCTTCCAAAGTTCGGCATCGCTTTTTTTATCTAGACGTGGCGCTTTCTTCCACTCATCCAAAAGCTCTTTGAGTCGATCTCCGGTGATTTTCCATTGATTTGAATCTTTAAGGGATTCCGCTTCTGCTACTAATTTTTCTTTAGCGGATAGAGCTGCTGCACGTTTTGCAGCTTTAGCTTCGATCTCGGCTGCCCGCTTGGCTTCGAAAGCAGGTCTGTGTTCGTCAATCAAAGATGGAACTTGCTCAAGGGAGGCGCGTAACGCAGCAATATTGCCAACACCATTCAAGTGATCAATTTGATTGCGCAATTTAGTAACTGCCATCGCAGCGTCTTCTGGAACCATGGCGCCACTGATAATGCGAGCGGCGAGCAATGCGACTTCTGCTGCGACTACTTCAAACTTTCTTACAAAATAAGCAAGCGCTTCTTCCGGGGTCTTTCCTGGATAAGAACCGACGACACGTTCGCCATCTGTAGTTTGAACATAGACGGTTCCAGATTCATCAACTCTGCCGTAGCGAGCCGGATCGCCAATCAGGGCAGCAGCCGGAGATTTAATTGTTGAATCTAGAGATTCCATCGGCCTGCTTCCTTCTCGTTGCGCAACCTTGCGGTCGTTTCGGGTTCAGCGGTTTAAAGGATGAAGGTACCCAATGGACCCGGTTCTGTAAAAGCCCCTCGACCTAACCATCTGATTGAGCCTGGTTTTCCCAACTAGGGGAGAATCGCGGGCATGGCGATCTTGGTTGAACAAGTAGTGGCGCCCTATTACGGGACAAACTGCTGGATTATGGCAAGTGGCTCTGGTCAAGAGTGCGTGGTTGTAGATCCCGGTATCGGAGATACGAATTTTATTTCTCAAATAGCGGAGGTAATAAAGAGAGAGAAACTAAAACCCGTAGCTATTCTGATAACTCACGGGCACATCGATCACTTCTTTACCGTTCTACCGTTGCAATCTGATGTTGGAATCTCAAAGGTGCTGATTCATTCCGCGGATCGAGATTTGATTACATACCCAGAGCGGGCACTAACCAAAGAAACCACTTTACTTCTTCCACAACTAAACCATCTAATTCCGGGGCATGTATTTGAAGAGCCCGCGGGATTAACTGAAATATCTGACAATCTTGTAATGGAACTCGCTGGTATGAAATTTGCCATAACAAACACTCCAGGTCATACACCGGGATCGATTATTGCCACCATTGCCGATGAGTACCTCGTAAGTGGCGACACGCTTTTTGCCGGGTCGATTGGAAGAACCGACCTGCCGAGAGGGTCGATATCCGAGATGGAGCAGAGCCTGCGTGAGAAAATTTTGACCTTGCCCAGTCACTTACGGGTGCTTCCCGGACATGGGCCAGATACTCGATTGGAGAATGAATTCAAGATGAATCCATATCTCAAAGCCGCCTCGGAAAATAGATTGGCGCAGTTATGAAATTTCAAGCCCCGAAAGGTGTTTCGGAATATTTTCCACCTCGCTCAAGTTGGTTCGAACATGTTCTTTGGAAGTTGGAGGAGTCGGCGCTCGCGGCAAATTATCGATTTATTGAAACGCCGATATTTGAAGATACCGAGCTCTTTGCGCGAGGAGTGGGTGAAACAACGGATGTCGTTACGAAAGAGATGTACACATTTGAAGATCGCGGTGGTCGCTCGCTAACTTTAAGACCGGAAGGAACGGCCGGAGTCATTCGTTCGATTATTGAACATGGCTTAGACCGCGGCCAATTACCGGTAAAGGTTTTCTATAAAGGTCCATATTTTCGCGCTGAGCGCCCACAGGCCGGTCGATACCGACAATTTTTTCAATTTGGAATAGAAGCGGTTGGCGTTGATGACCCTGCCCTTGATGCTGAGGTTATAAGCGTTGCTCATCTAGCTTTTCAGAAGCTGGGATTGGTCGATTATGAGATTCAAATTAATTCACTGGGGGACTCGGAAAGTCGAAAACGACATCGTGAAGCATTGCTAAATTTTTTGGCAAAATGTGATTTAGATGAAGAGACTAAGGAACGCGCCAGTAAGAATCCGCTCCGGATCTTCGACGATAAACGCCCTGAAATTCAAGCGCAGTTAAAATCGGCGCCGCTGCTATCTGATTTCTTATCATCGGAAAGTCAGATGAAATTCGCTCAAGTTCAGGGACATTTAGCTGATCTACAGATTCCGGTAGTACTTAACAATCGATTAGTAAGAGGTCTGGATTATTACACCGGAACCACGTTTGAATTCGTGCATCGTAAATTGGGGGCGCAGTCAACTATCTGTGGTGGCGGCCGTTATGACGGATTAATGGAAACGCTTGGTGGTTCGAAACTTACTGGCATTGGTTTTGGCTTAGGGATTGATAGAACCTTATTAGCACTGGAGAGTGAAGGAATTGAACTTGCCGATCGACAATATGTAGACGTATACATAATTGCACTCACAGATTCTGCAAAGAAACTTGCGCTTGATTTGGCTCTCCAATCCAGACGTGGCGGGTTTGTTGCCGATATCGCCTTTGGCGAGAGAGGTCTTAAAGGAAGTATGAAGGCCGCCGATAAAATGTCGGCCCACTTTGTGCTGGTTATCGGCGATGATGAAATTACCTCACATACCGGAAGGCTAAAAAGGATGTCCGACGGGGAGGAGTTCTCAGTTAGCCTTGACTCCTTAGTCGAAACGCTCCGAAGCTCTGCTACGCGCTGAACGATTCGGAAATACTGCGAAGGATGTGATTGGTGCTTAGAACTAACGACGCTGGACGGTTACGTGCAGGCGATGTCGGCACCAAAGTAACTTTGGCTGGCTGGGTTGCCAGAAGAAGAGATCACGGCGGCGTTGCCTTTATTGATCTACGTGACGCAACTGGATCAATTCAAGTCGTAATTTCTGATGAGAAAGTAGCTGGCGAACTTCGCGCCGAATGGTGCATCTTGGTCACAGGAATTGTTAGAAAACGTCCAGCTGGAAATGAAAATCCGAATTCGCCAACCGGTGAGATTGAAATTCCAGTCGATGAAATCGAGATATTGAGCGAGGCCGCTCCGTTGCCATTTCCGGTTGACTCGGGCGAGCGAGTAAATGTAAGTGAAGAGGTCCGCTTGAAATACCGATACCTTGATCTTCGTCGCGAAGAACCTGCGCGGGCGTTGCGTTTACGTTCAAAGATCACCCAACTAATTCGAGAAGTAATGGCGCAAGAAGAATTCCTCGAAATCGAAACCCCATACCTAACTAGATCTACACCAGAAGGAGCCCGCGACTTTCTAGTGCCAGTTCGTCTGCAACCAGGATCGTGGTACGCGTTGCCACAATCGCCACAATTATTCAAACAACTTCTCATGGTTGGCGGGATGGAGCGTTATTACCAAATTGCTAGATGTTTTCGTGATGAAGATTTCCGTGCCGATCGTCAACCTGAATTTACCCAGCTAGATATTGAGATGTCATTTGTAGATCAGGAAGATGTGATCGCAATCGCTGAAAAAGTCTTGCAGCGAGTATTTCAAGAGACCGTTGGTTATTCGATACCTTTACCGATTCCACGAATGACTTATCACGAGGCGATGCGTAGATTCGGGTCTGATAAGCCAGACCTTAGATTCGGATTAGAGCTTGTCGATGTCACGGAATTTTTCAAAGAGACAAACTTCCGAGTTTTTCAAGCGCCATATGTAGGTGCGGTAGTGATGCCGGGCGGAGCTGATACACCTCGTCGAGAGTTAGATGGTTGGCAGGACTGGGCAAAGGCGCGAGGCGCAAAAGGTCTGGCTTACATCCTGGTACAGCCAAATGGCGAGCTGGCTGGTCCAGTCGCTAAGAATCTCTCAGCGAAAGAAAGTTCAGGAATTGCAGATGCAGTCGGCGCAAAACCGGGAGACGCAATCTTCTTTGCTGCCGGCTCTAAGATCGAATCGCTCAATTTACTGGGAGCGGTTCGACTCGAAGTTGCCTCTCGTAAAGATCTGATCCCTGAAGGTGAATGGAAATTCCTCTGGGTGGTTGATGCACCGATGTTTGAAAAGACTGAGACTGGATGGACTGCCGTGCATCATCCCTTTACTGGACCGAAACCGGAATATGAAGATAGCTTTGATAAAAATCCAGAGCAAGCGTTGGCTTATGCCTATGACATCGTATTAAACGGTAGTGAAATTGGCGGCGGTTCGATTCGAATTCATAAGCGGGATGTTCAAAGTCGGGTTTTTAATGTGATTGGACTTTCAGCTGCAGAAGCGGAGAGCAAATTCGGATTTCTATTAGAGGCTTTCAATTACGGTCCACCGCCTCATGGTGGGATTGCGCTCGGTTTAGATCGGCTATGCGCATTAGTAGCGGGCGCTGATTCGATTCGCGAGGTAATTGCCTTCCCAAAGACCGCCAGCGGTGGCGACCCGTTAACTGGTGCTCCAACTCCGATTACCTCCGCCCAGCGCCGTGAAAGTGGCGTAGATTTTTCAGAGAAAGCGCAGAAATAGTGAGCACAGAGAACATTACAACCAATCCGCGGCCACGGGATGCTGACCGTAAAACTAGAATTCACATCTCTTTTTATGATCGGATCAAGTTTCTTCTTTTCTTTGCGGTTGTCTTCTTTGTTCTGGTTTGGGCCGATATGGCAGGCGAAGATGGTTTGGGTTTTCTCGATGCCACGGATAAGAGCGCTACGCAGCGATGGTGGATTTTCCCGCTGCTTGCAATCGAACTTATTCGCCAAACCCATTTCCTTATTGCTGAATTAGCTTCTCCCTATCACGGTTTTTGGCAGCGATACTTTGGCTTTGTCGATCGCCAACTTCATCGATTAAGTGATTGGACGCGATTCCGACTCTCTAGAGTTATTAAGTGGTTGGTATTTGTCACCTTATTGTCAATAGTTTTAGGTGCAATCTATAAAGAGACTCCGGTAAGAGCACTCTTCTTTGCTCCAAAGGCGCTTTGGAGCGCTCTGCCAGTAATCGCCCAATTAGCGTTCGCAGTTATTTTCGTAATTATTCAATTTGTTGCAATTTTCTGGTTCTTAAGTCGAGGTGGAATCGATACTTATTTTCCAGATGATATTAAGACGAGGTTTAGCGATGTCTGGGGTCAAGATCATGTACTTGCTCGCATCCGGGAAAACTTGGTCTTCTTGGAGAACCCAGAAAGTATCGAGAAACTAGGTGGTTACGTCCCAGGCGGAATCCTGCTTTGGGGGCCACCTGGTACCGGAAAAACATTGATGGCTGAATCGATGGCTGGCGAAACCGGAAAACCTTTCGTCTTTGTAGATCCCGGCGCGTTTAACAATATGTTCTTTGGCATTGGAATATTGAAAGTTAAGAGTCTTTTTCGGAAGCTGCGAAAACTCGCGCTTCGCTATGGCGGGGTAGTCGTATTCTTTGACGAAGCTGATGCGCTCGGTAACCGAGGCATTATGACCAACCGCGGACCAGGGGCATATTCGATAACGCCACAAAACTGCCGGGGGTCTAGTTATCTTTCAGAAGAATCACTTGGGATAGTTTGGAAGAATCAACTTTCAACGGTATCAACATCCGAAACTTCTTCCGCTAGTACAAGGTTTATCAATCGCTTTGTGATGGGAGCTGGCGGTGCCGGCGGCGGAGCTGGAATGGGAACTCTGCAAGCGCTTCTTACCGAACTATCAGGTCTAAAAAAGCCGCGGGGATTTTTTAATCGAGTAGTTCGCCGCACTTTAGGAATGCGACCTAAAAATCCACCTAAGTATCGAATTCTTGTAGTAATGGCCACCAATATGCCGGAGTCTTTAGATGAAGCGCTTCTTCGCCCGGGGCGAATTGATCGCATGTATCGAGTTGGTTATCCAAGCAAGGCGGGCAGAATCAGAACTTATCAAGGCTACTTCGACAAGATTTCGCATAGCCTGACCGCGGAAGAAATTGAAAAGCTCGCGATCATCACACCTTACGCAACTGGAGCAACTATCAAAGATCTTGTTAACGAATCTCTAATTATGGCGATTAGGAATTCAAGAACCAGCGTCATCTGGAGCGATGTTTTAAGGGCAAAACAACTCAAGCAACTTGGGCCTTCTGAAGATGTGGAATATATTGAACGAGAGCGCCACGCTACGGCGATCCATGAAGCTTGCCACGCTGTTATGGCCTACCAAGTACGAAAGCATATGGAAATTGATATCGCCACAATTGAAAAGGGCGCTGAGTATTTAGGTATGGTCGCATCGATTCCACCTGATGATCAATTTACCCATTGGAAGAGTGAATATGAATCCGATATCTTGGTTTCGTTAGCATCACTATCTGGAGAGCGAATGTTCTTCGACGGTGACAATTCTTCTGGAGTCTCTGGAGATCTTGAATCGGCTACAACAATTGCTGGCTTGATGGAAGGTTATTGGGGGATGGGCTCAACGGTCTCCTCATATGCATCAAGTCGAAGGATGGAGCTCGGAGCTCCCGGTGGAGTAAAAGGTAGAGACCCAAAGGAAGAAATGCGCCGGGCCCTTTCCGATCGAATCGAAGATAATCTTTCATCATTGCTCGCAAGATCTGAGATGTTGTTGCGAGAGAATCGCAATCACATTCTCGCTGTTGCACACGCGCTCGAGACACATAAAACACTCTCCGGAAGTGATGTGACCGCCGTAATCGAAGGCCATTCGGGTGATGTTGTTGATGGATCGCTCTATAAGAATTTAGAGAACTTAGCCAAACTTGAGGAATACCACCTCTCTGCGCTGCAAGCGCACAAGGAGCACCGCAAGCCTGAACTACCGCTTCCGATATTTGGATAAAGTAGCCTCATGAGCGCCGGCGGAATCGCAGCCATAATTGCGGCAACTTCATTTCTTTGTATAGCGGTTGCGCTCGCTTATGCCGTAATTCGACTCGGCCGAGCGATAGATGAAGTTGGTAAAGCTGTCAAAGATATCTCAAATGAAGCCACCCCACTTATTCATGAGGTTACGACGACTGTTGAACTAGTAAACGGTCCGCTACAGAGCATTAACCGGGTCACTAAATCCATTGATGAATTAAGTACAAAAGTAGCTGAATCGGCATCTACCTTCCTTGATAAGAATCAGATTGCGATGAAGGCCGCAGGCGCAGTGTTGACAGCTGCTCAGTTGCGAAAGAAGGGTAAGAAGAAAAGCTCTAGAAAGAAGGCCGAATCTCGTTTTGTCGATGACGAGGAGTTCTAAAACTCGTGAACTCGTTAGAGATAAGAAATAGATGGTTGAAATTCTTTGAGAGTGGTAACTCAGCTAATTTGTCCCATACCGTAGTTCCATCGGCATCCTTGATTTTGAATGATCCTAATCTCCTATTAGTAAATGCAGGCATGGTGCCTTTTAAGCCGTATTTCCTTGGGGAGGCAACCCCGCCGTACAAACGTGCAACTTCGATTCAAAAATGCGTTAGAACTCTTGATATCGAAGAAGTTGGTAAAACCACTCGGCATGCTTCGTTCTTTCAGATGTGCGGTAATTTCTCATTTGGCGACTACTTTAAAGAGGGCGCCATTGAACTTGCCTGGGAACTTTTAACTAAATCGCAACGAGACGGTGGATTTGGTTTCGCTGAAGAGAAGTTGTGGGTGACGGTATTTCATGATGATGATGAGGCTGCCAATATCTGGGAGAAGAAGATCGGAATTCCAAAAACGAAGATTCAACGTCGTGGGATGGCCGATAACTTCTGGTCTATGGGAGTTCCAGGTCCATGCGGTCCATGCTCTGAAATATATTTCGATAGAGGTCCAGATTATGGAAAAGATGGCGGTCCCATAGCTGACGAAGATAGGTACTTGGAGATTTGGAACTTAGTTTTTATGCAGAATCTGCGGGGCGAAGGTGGCGGAAAAGATAACTTTCCGATTCTAGGAGAGCTACCCGCGAAAAATATCGATACTGGGATGGGGTTAGAACGAACTGCAGCGCTGCTCCAAGGCGTAGACAATATTTATGAGATAGATACAACAGCTCACATTCTTGGTAAAGCGAGTTCGTTATCCGGAGTCGCCTACGGTAAGTCGAAAGAAAAAGACGTCTCACTTAGAGTAGTTGCAGATCACGCGCGCACCGCGACCATGTTAATTGGCGACGGCGTCACTCCTGGCAATGAGGGCAGAGGTTATGTGCTCCGCAGAATGATGCGAAGAACTATCAGAAATATGAGATTACTTGGAGCGCCGGATAAGAATATGTCGGAACTCATCACGGCAGCGATTGAGGCTATGTCGCCGCAGTATCCGGAACTTGTATCGGATAGAGCACGAATCGTAAAAACCGCGATTGGCGAAGAAGAGATATTTCTAGCGACGCTACGAAGTGGCACTCAAATATTCGATATGGCGGTCGAAAAAGTTAAGAAGAATAAGGAGAAAGTTCTCTCCGGAGATGATGCCTTCCGACTCCACGATACCTATGGGTTTCCGCTGGATTTGACTCTCGAAATGGCGCAAGAACAAGGTTTAGAAATCGATCGAACTGGATTTGAAAGATTAATGAAGGAGCAGAAAGAACGCGCCAAAACCGATTCTAAGTCGAAGCGCTCCGCCCATGCCGATTTGAGCGAATATAAGTCTCTCGCGGATAGCGCTAAAAGACTTGAATTCGTAGGTTACACCGAAACTAAGATAGAGAGCCATGTAGTTGGTTTATTAGTTTCCGGAAAGCGGAGCAAATCTGCAAAACCTGGTGATGAAGTTGAATTAGTGCTGGAACGGACGCCGTTTTATGCCGAGGGCGGTGGTCAACTTTCTGATCATGGTTTGATGACAACAAGCACCGGCGCAGTAATTGAAATTGATGATGTCCAAACTCCCATCTCTGGATTGATTGTCCATCGCGGGGTTGTGCGTGATAACGAAATCAAATCTGGTGAATCGGTTCTAGCAGCTATTGATAATGAGCGAAGGGTCGGAATCTCGCGAGCGCACACAGCAACACATATGGTTCATAAAGCGTTTCGGGAAATCTTAGGAGAGACTGCAACTCAAGCTGGCTCCGAAAATGCGCCGGGAAGATTCAGATTTGATTTTCCGGCTACTGGTGCAGTTCCAAAAACAGTCCTAGAAGATGTGGAATTGCGAGTAAATAGCTTGTTGGAGCAGGATCTCGAAGTCTCCGCTGAAGAGATGTCACAAGCTGAGGCGAAGGCGCTCGGCGCGATGGCGCTGTTTGGTGAGAAATATGGGGAGCGAGTAAGAGTTATAAGTGTCGGCGATTGGGCGAAGGAGCTTTGTGGAGGTACCCATGTAAATCGATCCGGCCAATTGGGGTTAATTAAACTCCTTTCCGAATCCTCTATCGGCGCCGGAGTACGACGAATCGAAGCGCTGGTTGGCGTAGATGCATTCCGATTCCTGGCTCGAGAACATTTGATACTCAACTCAGTGACCGAGTTGATCAAAGGAACGAGGTCAGAAGAGCTACCAGAGCGAATTAGTTCATTGTTGCAGCGGGTAAAAGAATTAGAGAAGGAGCTAAAAGCATTTAGAACCAACCAGAGCATCGTTGAATTGAAGAATGTAGTAGCCCAAAAGATCGGCGATATCTCCCTAATTTCTCATAAATTTTCTTATGAATTGGGCGCAGAAGAATTGCGTTCGGTTGCGTTAAGCGTCCGAGAGCAGACCTCAAAATCTATAGTTGTGCTGAGCGCAGTCCAAGATGGGCGAGTAATACTGGTCGTGGCCACTGATGAAAACAGTCGTAACCAGGGTCTTAAAGCAGGTGAACTTGTGAAATTGGCTTCAAATATCTTGGGCGGTGGCGGAGGCGGCAAAGATGATTTCGCTCAAGGAGGCGGGCCGGAGATAGCTAAACTCGATATGGCGCTCTCCGCCATAGCAGATCAGCTAAAGATTGCTTCCAGTCGAAAATGAGTCTAGTGGTCGGAAGTGGTTGCCGGCTTGCGCTAGATCCTGGAAGTGAGCGGATTGGCATCGCAATCTCTGATGAATTGGGCCTAGTGGCATCTCCGCTAAAGGTGGTTCCAACTAATCAGATTGCAGCGGAAGTTGCCGATATCTTGAAAGAGAAGAATGTCATTGCGATATATCTCGGATTGCCGAGACACCTTTCTGGGGCTGAAGGGAGTTCAGCAAAAGCGGCGCGCGAACTAGGTGAGAGACTAGCTAGGGATTTTAAGATTCCAGTTTCGTTGGTGGATGAACGATTAACTACGAAGAGCGCGGCCACTAATTCCAAAGCGGTGCAACAACACGGTATCGATGCCATGGCAGCTACTGAAATATTGAACCTAGCCCTCTCAGGTGAGAAAAAATTGGGAAGGATTTTTGGTGAAGTTGTCGAAATTTGAACTTCGTAGAATTCTCCTAGCAGCGATACTTGTGGGACTCATAACGTTCGGTTTACGTGAGATTGCGCCAGGACCGGAAGCGGCTCCGGATTTCGACGGTAGTGAACGTGGCTCAGAGGTAGTAATCGATATTGCATCAGGTAGCAGCGGCTCTGAGATTGCAAATCAGCTATTTAATCTAGGGGTGGTTGCCTCACCTCTGGCTTTCTTTAGAATCGCAGTCGCTGATAAACGTAGTTCGCGAATCGCACCAGGTGAGCACCGGATTGAGAGAAAGATTTCCGCAAAGGAGGCGCTAACTCAATTGCTTGACCCAGAGCGAATCACTAACTTAATTAGGATTCGAGACGGGGCTCGTAAATTTGAGATTGAAGAGGCGCTGAAGGCTGCCGGCTTTTCTAACTCTGAAATTGCTGTGGCCTTTAAGCAGGTAAAAGTAAAGCCACCCTTCCAAGCAAATAGATTGGAGGGTCTGCTTTATCCCGCCTTCTATCCCGTAGCAAAGGAAGATGATGCCACCTCAATCGTTCAAGCCATGGTAAATCGATTTGAAGCAAGCACAAGAGAGTTTATTTGGAGTTATAAAGATTTTAAGCCATATGAGCTCTTAACAATTGCTTCGCTAGTTGAATCTGAGGGAGTTCCCGAAGACTTCCCAAAAGTTGCTCAAGTCGTTTACAACCGACTCAAGGTTGGCATGCCACTGCAGTTCGATTCGACCATTCACTACATATTTAATCGAAGAGGCGATATTCAATTATCAATCAAGGACACCCAGAAAAAGAGTCCCTACAACACTTTTTTGAATCGAGGTCTTCCACCTGGACCAATCGGAAGCCCAACTCTGGCGGCGTTGGAGGCTACTTTGAAACCAGAACCAGGACCTTGGCTTTACTTCGTAACAGTTTTGCCCAAGCAGACTAGATTTACCGCGAACTACGATGAGTTCCTTCAATTTAAAGCAGAGTACAAAAAGAATTTTGCAGCGGGGAAGTTCGAATGATGAGTCAAAGAAAACGTTTTGCAGTTCTTGGATCCCCGATCGGTCATAGTCTTTCCCCAAAAATACATAACCTTGCCTATGAAAGGTTGGGCTTTGCCGGAAATTACGAAGGATTCGAAGTGAAGGCTGGTGAACTTTCAGATTTTCTTAAAACCCATCCGGCAGATGTGTGGAGTGGGTTTTCTCTGACCATGCCACTTAAAGAAATCGCGTTAGAGCTCGTTACGGATATTGAAAGTTCGGCAGCACGTGCCTCATCAATCAATACTCTTCTGCCATTCGGCAATAGTTGGCAGGGACTTAATACCGATATCTTTGGATTTAGATACTTATTTGATACTTTCGATTTACTTTCGAACGAAAGTGCCCAGGTTGCAATTTTGGGCGCCGGCGGAACTGCCCGAGCAGCGCTTGTAGCTTTGGATGGTTTTCCGGGGCAAGTTTCGATTTATCGTAGATCTTCATCTCGCGACCAGGCACTAAAGAAAGCCAATCCAGGTGCAGAAATTATCGATTGGGAGTTTGCTAACGAAGCGTTTCAGGCCGACGTCTTGATAAATGCTCTACCTAGGGAGGGGATTGAGTCATTAAGGAAGACAGTAAATAGTTTTCAACAAGCTCGAGTGATAATTGACGCGCTCTATCACCCTTGGCCAACCCTATTGTCGGGCTCTGCTCGAGATCTGTTTTTGAGCGGGAAAGATCTTTTGGTAGCCCAAGCGCTACGACAGATTGAACTATTCACCGGAGCGGATCTAGCTCGGGGAGAGTTCTTTAAGGAATTGAGAGCATCTCTTACTTAAAAAAGCATTCGAGCCAAATCCACAAAGTTCTCTAAAATCGGAGCAAGATCCTTAAGCATGACCTAAATTTGGAAGGTGCTTCAGTATGCGCTTTTACTCAGCATTAGCGCAGCCGATTTAAGATATAGAAGAATTCCGAAACATCTTAATTTGTTATGGGTAATCGTAAATTCCGTGCTGAAGCCGGAGAGTGTTTTATTAGGTGCTTTTGTTTATCTCTTCTACCTATCATTAAAATTGATTTTCAAATCCGGAATCGGTTATGGCGATGTTAGATTTGCTCCAATAACCGCTTTTCTTTCGGTTTCTCCAACCCAATGTCTATTTACCCATCTTCTCTCTTGGACTATCGCCGGAATCTGGGTACTGATAACTCCAAGATCGAGGCGAAGCTCCTTACCATTTGCGCCATTTTTAGCCGCAGCGGTGATATTGCAAGCAAGATAACTAGTTGACCTGCGATACTTGGCTCATGCGTTGGCTTACTGCGGGTGAATCACATGGCCCGGCTCTAGTTGGAATTATTGAGGGGTTGCCTGCGAAGATTGCTATAACGCCAAGTGAAATCGCAACCCAGCTGGCTCGACGCCGTTTGGGATTTGGTCGAGGAGCTCGCCAGCAATTTGAGCAAGATGAGATTCGGGTACTCGGCGGGATTAGACATGGCTTAACGCAGGGCGGTCCAGTTGCAATTGAGATTGCTAATTCAGAGTGGCCAAAGTGGGAGAAGGTCATGTCTGCAGAACCAATTTCAGAAGAAGAACTCGCTGAATTAGCTCGCAATGCTCCGCTAACTAGGCCTCGTCCTGGTCATGCCGATCTGGCTGGTATGCAGAAGTATGGGTTTACCGATGCGCGACCGATATTGGAGCGGGCATCCGCTCGCGAGACCGCTACCCGAGTAGCGCTTGGGTCGGTTGCTCGAGCTTTCTTAAAACAAGCTGCCGGAATAGAGATTCTTAGCCACGTAGTTTCAATTGGCGCAATCCAGGTTCCAGATGATGCAGATTTGCCAGCAGTTAATTCGCTCTCCCAAATTGATGAGAGTTCAGTCCGTTGTTTTCATCGTGCCACAGAAGCAAAAATGATTGAGGAAATTGAAAGTGCCCGAAAGAGCGGTGACACTCTAGGTGGTGTAGTTGAGGTGATTGGATTCGGATTAATGCCTGGCCTTGGCTCCCATGTCCATTGGGATCGCAGGCTTGATAGTAAATTGGCGGCAGCTTTGATGGGAATCCAAGCGATAAAAGGTGTAGAAGTTGGAGACGGTTTTCGGACCGCTGCTCGGCGAGGTTCAGTTGCGCATGATGAAATAGAAAAGAGTGCGAGCGGCGAAATCCGGAGACGAACCGACCGAGCTGGCGGTACCGAAGGTGGCATGTCGAATGGCGAGTTACTTCGCGTCAGAGCAGCAATGAAGCCAATCTCAACGGTGCCACGCGCATTAGACACGATTGATGTGGCAACCGGAGAACCAGCAAAAGCGATAAATCAAAGGTCGGATGTCTGCGCGGTTCCAGCTGCCGGAGTGATTGCAGAAGCGATGGTTGCGTTGGTCCTTGCAGAAGCGTTATTGGAAAAATTCGGCGGCGATAGTGTCGCTGAAACTAAGCGAAATGTTGACTCATATCGCGCTTCCTTGAAGAACTGAATTGGCAGGATTGAATATTAAATTAATTCTGATCGGCCCACCTGGTTCTGGAAAAACTACTGTCGGCAAAGTAATCGCAAAGCGACTAAATGTCGCGCACTTCGACTCTGACGCCGAGATTGAGGCTGCTCAAAATCGCAAAATTTCCGATATATTTTTGGAGGATGGCGAGGCGGAGTTCCGTAGGTTAGAGCGAGAGGTTGTCTTGAAACTTTTACGGAAAGAATCGGCGGTTATCTCACTCGGGGGCGGCTCTATCTTAGATAGTGAGGTAGCCAAGGCGCTTTCTGGCGAATCAAATGTGGTCTATTTAGAGGTTTCTATCTCAAATGCTGCGCCACGGGTTGGATTCAATACCGATCGCCCGCTACTAATAGGAAATCCAAGGCAACAGTGGCTAAGACTATTCGGCGAACGAAAAGCAATATATGAGAACCTTGGCAAATATAAAGTATTGACGGATAATCAAAAACCCAAAGAAGTAGCGGAGAAGGTCTTGGAGCTGATTTCATGAATCCAATTACGGTGACCGCTGATCGATCATATGAAATAGTTCTCTCAAGTAATTGGCGGAGCGCTTTAACAGTTGCAATGTCAAGCCGAGATGTTGTGGTGATTGCGCCCGAGACACTTCTTGGAAAAGTTGCCGAAATTGTCGACCCAGAAAGAATTATTTCGGTACCTGATGGTGAACAACAAAAGACATTCTCATCCTTAGAAACTTTGGCAGAAAAGTTAGCGAAATTAGGAATGGATCGTCACTCGCTCATAGTCGGAATCGGCGGTGGCGCCACCACTGATTTAACTGGGTTTCTTGCGGCCAGTTACTTACGGGGAGTGGAGTGGATTGCGGTGCCAACCACGGTAGCTGGGATGGTGGATGCGGCTATCGGTGGGAAAACTGGAATCAACTTAGCCGGTGGCAAGAATCTTTTTGGCGCCTTCTACTCACCGAGCCAAGTAATAGTAGATACCTCCTGGTTAACTTCGCTAGAGAAGCGAGACATTTCAGCTGGGCTCGCCGAAGCTGTCAAAGCCGGTTTTATTGGCGATTCAAGAATTCTAGAACTTATCGAAACTGATCTTTCAAAGAATCTTTCAGAAATAATTGAACGGTCGATAACGGTAAAGGCAACGGTAGTTTCTCGCGATTTTCGAGAGAGTGGCGAGAGGGAAGTTCTAAATTACGGCCACACGCTAGGCCACGCGATTGAACGCCACTCTGGGTACCGATTGCGCCATGGCGAGGCTATCTCTATCGGACTCTGCTTCGCCGCACGACTTTCACAACAGATATCTGGACTCGCTAAGGAAGTTGCAGACCGCCACTTTAGAATTTTGACCTCCCTTGACTTACCCACCAGCTACCCAAATACGGCTTGGCCAGAATTACGATCACTTATGGGATTGGATAAGAAACGTAAAGCTGGATTAATTCGATTTGTTACTTTGCGAGAAATCGGAAAAACTGATCGCCAATCTACAGAAGAGAGTATTCTTGCCGAGGTTTATCGAGGGATTAGTAGCTAGGGGATGAGATGAAAGTTCTAGTGATAAACGGTCCCAATTTAGGACGACTTGATCTACGAGAAACCAATATCTACGGTGATTTTACCTACGAAGAATTGAAGCGTGAGATTTTGAGTACGGCTGCGGAACTTAAGCTTGAAGCAGATGTACGACAGAGTGACGACGAGGCGACAATTGTTGGCTGGCTCCATGAAGCCAGTGATAAAGGCCTGCCAGTCATCATAAATCCCGCTGCATTCACTCATTACTCCTATGCAATTCGAGATGCGCTTGCCATGGTTAAGACGCCAAAGATTGAGGTTCACCTCTCAAATCCATTAGCAAGGGAAGAATTCCGACATACCTCAGTCGCATCTGGCGTTGTCAATGGAACGATCGCGGGCTTTGGAATTGATTCATACCGACTCGCCTTACGAGCGTTGCTCGGTCAAATTGGAAAATAGCCTTTAATTTAGATAATTTCGCTTTGAGCGGTAATCTGCGAACATGGCGACTACAAATGATTTAAAGAACGGGATGACACTAGACCTCGATGGTCAACTTTGGAACGTAGTCGAGTTCCAACATGTGAAACCTGGCAAGGGTCCAGCGTTCGTCCGCACCAAACTGAAGAATGTGCTTTCCGGAAAAGTTGTAGAGAAGACTTTTAATGCGGGAATCAAAGTTGAAGTTGCGATATTGGAAAAACGAGAGATGCAGTTTCTTTATAAAGATAATGCCGGATACATCTTTATGGATAACACAACTTTTGATCAAGTTACCATTCCGGAAGAGACTGTTGGCGAGAGTTCGAATTACTTGCTAGAGAATATGGAAGTAATTGTCGCAATCCACGAAGGCAATCCACTCTATGTTGAAATGCCACCATCAGTACCGCTGCGGATCACTTACACCGAACCTGGATTGCAGGGCGATCGCTCATCTGCAGGAAGTAAACCTGCTACCTTAGAAACTGGGATTTCCATTCAAGTTCCGCTATTTATTAAGCAAGATGAAGTCGTTTTGGTTGATACTCGAACCGGGGATTACCTAGGCCGTGCTAATTAAATGAGCACTCGCTCCAAAGCGCGCAAAGCGGCGCTGGATATTCTTTACGAGAGCGATATCAGAAATCAATCAGCCATAAAGCTACTTGTGGATCGAGAGAATTCATTAGATTACCTAATTCGAGAATTCACGAAACATCTGGTGGCGGGGGTATCGGAAAATCTCGCTAGAATCGATGAAATCATCTTGATGCGAGCCAAAGGTTGGGCGATTGATCGAATGCCGGTGGTCGATCGAAACATACTTAGGCTTGCCACCTACGAACTTCTAATTGATAAGGAAACGCCACATCAAGTTGTGATTGATGAGGCGGTAGAGCTTGCCAAATCTCTCTCCACCGATGATTCTTCCGACTACATAAATGGAGTTCTCGGAGCAATTTTTGAGGTTAAAGATGATATTTCGCTGTAAAGATGAGGTTTCGAAGGTTTAGAGCTGCCTCGAACTCGGCTCCGTTGGTTTCGGTGATGATTTGTAAGAGTTGGACGTCGGTGGCGCGTAAGGTAATAACTTCGCCATTCCAATCGCCACGTAAAGTGCAGATGCCTCGGACAAAACCTTGCAGAGCCTTGCTAAAGAGATCACTGGCATCGATGGCCCGCAATTGACGAATATCTAAAGTCAGCAAATCCGATTTGGAGGTAGTGGCTGCCAAATCCGCGAGACTGGAGCCGTATATCTCTAAAATTTCGAGAGCGCGTTCCAAAGTAGGCGCTCGAACCCCTCGTTCGTAGGCGGAGATAGTCGAAGCTCGAATCGCCCCACCGGTTGCGACTTCGACCGCCTTAAGAGTTAAACCAGCTCGCTCTCGGATAGCCCGGAGGCGAGTCAGAAGTTTTTGGTATTGATCCATCGGTAGACGGTAGATCTTTTCTAGCGCCTCAATGGCGTTTTACACAGCGCCTTTTTGAGCCACCACTGATGGATTTTCGTGATACCTTTCGCCGACCTTTAATGAACCGTCCAGTGAGGCGGCAAAGGAGTTCTTAATGGCTACTATCTTGTCCGAGAGCGATATAACTCGGGCGTTGCGCCGAATCGCTCACGAAATTCTGGAGCGAAACAACGGCTCACAATCACTAGTTCTTCTTGGAATTCCAACTAGAGGCGCCACACTCGCGAAACGACTCGCCGAGATCCTCGCCGAATTGGAAGGGCGCCCAATTAGTTGTGGCACTTTAGATACAACTCTCTATCGTGATGATTTGAAATTGCAATCTCCGCGCTCGCTCCTCCCAACTGAGATACCAAATGAGGGGATTAATGAGAGAGATTTAATCCTGGTTGATGATGTGCTCTTTTCTGGAAGAACGATTCGAGCTGCACTTGATGCAATTACCGAATTTGGTCGTCCCAAGACGGTGCAGTTGGCAGTTCTCGTGGATCGAGGGCATCGAGAACTCCCCATTCGCGCCGATTATGTGGGGAAGAACCTTCCCACAAGCCGAACCGAGCGAGTAATGGTCAAGTTGACTGAAATTGATGGCAGCGATGCCGTAACAATTGAGGGGCGGGCATGAAGCGCCACCTGCTTTCAATATCTGACCTTAATCGAGACGAGGCCCTTCATATTCTGGATACCGCGGATCAATTGGCTAAGGCGACTGAAACCACAGTCAAAAAGCTTCCAACTTTGCGGGGCCGGACCGTTGTAAATCTTTTCTTTGAAGATTCAACCCGCACGAGAATCTCGTTTGAAGCAGCGGCAAAGCGACTATCGGCTGATGTAATAAATTTTTCAGCGAAAGGCTCTTCGTTGAGTAAAGGCGAGAGTTTAAAGGACACTGCGATCACCCTCCAAGCTATGGGAGCAGATGGCGTAGTGATTCGCCATCCCGCATCCGGAGCGCCCCACCGTTTAGCTGATCAGAAATGGATGAGTGGTAGCGTAATAAATGCTGGCGATGGAACTCACGAACATCCGACCCAAGCGCTATTAGATGCCTTTACAATTCGCGAACATTTGCAAGGTGGCAAAGGTGCACTTGATGGTATTCGCGTAGCAATTGTCGGCGATATTCTCCACTCACGGGTAGCGCGAAGTAATATCTTATTGCTCAACTTACTCGGAGCGGATGTAACAGTAATAGCCCCTGGAACACTTTTGCCGGTAAGTGTTACTAGTTGGGGGGTCGGAGTTTCATACGACTTCGATAGCGATATTTCTAGCTTTGATGTCGTCATGATGCTTCGAGTACAGCGAGAGCGCATGGTGGAATCTTTCTTCCCATCGGAGAGAGAATATGCAAGAAGCTATGGATTAAATGCGGCTCGCGTTGAAAAACTCAAAGCGGGAGCCATCGTTATGCACCCAGGTCCAATGAATCGTGGTTTGGAGATTTCAGCAGATGCGGCCGATAGCGCACGATCGGTAATCCCGGATCAAGTTAGAAATGGCGTATCTATTCGTATGGCAGTCCTCTATCTATTGTTGAGTGGAGAATCAGTATGAATGAATCGCTGCGGATCACAAACTTAAAAGATACTTCTGGAAAGCCGTATGAAATTGGAATTGCTGATGGGGTTTTTGTTGATCCTGAAACTATAAATTCACCAACTACTGATGGTGGCGGTTACACGGTGATCCCCGGTTTAGTCGATCTCCACACCCATCTGCGCGAACCTGGTTTTGAAGATGCCGAAACTATCTTGAGCGGTTCACTTGCCGCTGCGGCAGGAGGATTTACCGCAATCTCTGCGATGCCAAATACCGATCCCATTGCAGATACCGCCGGTGTAGTCGAACAAGTTTTTCGCTTAGGCGCAACTCATGGAATCTGCGATGTCTTTCCAATTGGGGCAATCACAGTGGGTTCACGTGGGGAACAGCTCGCTGAGATCCGTGCCATGCACGACTCGATTGCACGAACTCGGATATTTAGTGATGATGGAAATTGTCTATCGAGTTCGATATTGATGAGAAGAGCTTTGGAATACGTAAAAAACTTTGACGGAATAATCGCGCAGCACGCACAAGATGCTGATTTGACTAGAGAATCACAGGTTAACGAAGGCGAAATTTCGTCACGTCTTGGGCTTAAAGGTTGGCCGGCTGTGGCAGAAGAAGCAATCATTGCAAGAGATGTTTTACTTTCCGATCACGTTGGTAGTAAATTGCATATCTGCCATGTAAGTACTGCGGGAAGCGTAGAGATAATTCGATGGGCAAAGGCACGAGGCATTTCCGTTACCGCAGAAGTAACGCCACATCACTTGCTATTAACCGAAGAATTGCTGGAAACCTATGACCCAGTTTATAAAGTGAATCCGCCGCTTCGCGCCAAACGAGATGTGGAAGCGCTCCGCGCAGGATTGGCTGATGGCACGATCGATGTAATTGCGACCGATCATGCTCCGCACACCGCTGAGCGGAAAGAATGCGAGTGGGCTAACGCCGCCTTCGGCATGCTGGGTCTGGAAACCGCTCTCTCGGTATCCTTCAAGGCCATGGTTGAATCCAAAATGATTTCCTTCACTGACTTGATAATTCGTATGAGCACCAAACCTGCCTCAATCGCTGGGTATCTAGGTCATGGAGAACTCTCACTCGGCAAACCTGCGAATTTCTCGCTGGTTGATTTAGAACAAGTTTGGCAATCTTCCCCAAGTTATAGCAAGAGCAAAAATGACCCATATCGGGGAATGAATTTGCCGGTACTTGTAATGCAAACCTTCCTAAGGGGCAAGAAAGTTTTTTCAAGATGAGTAGCGCATATCTTGTACTGGACGACGGAACCGTATTTGAAGGTGAAGCCTGGGGTGCCACCGGTGAAACCTTTGGCGAAATTGTTTTCACAACCGGAATGACTGGTTATCAGGAGACTCTTACCGATCCATCATATTTGAATCAAGTTGTAGTGATGACAGCTCCGCACATTGGAAATACCGGAGTGAATGATGAAGATATGGAATCTAAAAAGATTTGGGTGAGTGGCTTCGTGGTTAGAGACCCTTCGCCAATTGTCTCGAGTTGGCGAGCAAAGCGTAGTTTGGAGAGTGAATTAACGGAAAATGGAATTGTCGGCATATCTGGAGTAGATACTCGAGCTATTACTCTTCATATTCGGGAGCGAGGAGCGATGCGAGTCGGTATCTTCTCGGGGGAAGGCCTGGCTCGCGAAGATATGGTTACCAAAGTTCGAAAAACTGCGCCGATGAGTGGATCGTATCTAGTAGATCAAGTCTCTGTAACAGAAGAGCAAGTTGCATCTAGTTCAAAAGCTGTGGAATTTAGGGTGGCTGCATTTGATCTCGGTATTAAAGCCGCAACTCCAGCCAACTTTGCGCGACGTGGAATTGAAACTCATCTGATGCCGGTGAATACATCTTTTGAAGCTATTCAATCTCGAGGATTCGATGGCATCTTTCTTTCCAATGGCCCGGGAGATCCAGCCACAATGGGCGATACGGTGGAGTTAATTCGGAAAGCCCTCTCCGCAAATCTGCCAGTCTTCGGGATCTGCTTTGGCCATCAAATCCTAGGCAGAGCGCTTGGATTTGATACCTATAAATTGAGATTTGGACATCGTGGTATTAATCAACCGGTGCACAATTTACTTAAAGATCGTGTTGAAATCACCGCCCACAACCACGGTTTCGCCGTCGATGCACCTATAGGAGAGGAATTTTCTACAGTCTTTGGGAAGGGAAGCGTTTCCCATGTAAATCTCAATGATCGCGTAGTAGAGGGCTTAACGCTAAGCGAAGTTCCAGCTTTCTCAGTTCAGTATCACCCTGAAGCCGCCGGCGGTCCACATGATGCAAATTATTTATTTGATGATTTTCTAGAGATGTTACGGCGCCATGCCTAAAGACACGAGCATAAAAAGTGTGCTGGTTATTGGTAGTGGGCCGATTGTAATTGGGCAAGCATGCGAATTTGATTATTCGGGAACGCAAGCCTGTCGAGTATTGCGTTCCGAGGGAATTCGCGTTGTGCTTGTTAACAGCAACCCGGCAACTATCATGACTGATCCAGAATTTGCCGATGCCACATACATCGAACCAATCACGACGGAATTCTTAGAAGATATTATTGCAAAAGAGAGGCCGGATGCTCTTTTGGCAACTCTAGGCGGTCAAACGGCGCTAAATGCCGCATTGAAATTAGCTGAGCAAGGAATTCTAAGTAAATACGGAGTTAGATTGATAGGTGCGGATATTCCAGCAATAAAACGCGGCGAAAATCGAGAAGAATTTCGTACAATCGTTGAAAAAGTAGGCGGCGAATCTGCAAAATCGCGAATCTGCCATTCCATTGAAGATTGCCTTATTGCAGTCACAGATTTGAAGTATCCGGTAGTGGTCCGGCCATCATTCACTATGGGTGGCCTGGGAAGTGGTATCGCAAAGGATGAGGCTGAACTGAGATTGATCGCTGGGGCAGGTCTTAGGTATAGCCCAGTTAATGAAGTCCTTCTCGAGGAGTCCATCATCGGCTGGAAAGAGTTTGAACTTGAAGTTATGCGAGACCACAAAGACAACGTGGTAATCGTCTGTAGCATCGAAAATTTAGATCCGATGGGAGTTCACACCGGCGACTCAATAACTGTGGCCCCGGCGTTGACCTTAACGGATGTGGAATATCAAAAGCTGCGAAATCTAGCGCAAGCAATTATTCGTGAAGTTGGGGTCGCAACTGGTGGCTGCAATATTCAATTCGCGGTGGATCCAAAGACTGGACGGATCATTGTGATTGAGATGAACCCAAGAGTCTCTCGGAGTAGCGCGCTAGCTTCAAAAGCTACGGGTTTTCCCATTGCCAAAATTGCTACTAAGTTAGCAATTGGATACTCACTTGATGAAATCCCAAACGATATAACGAAAAAGACACCAGCATCTTTCGAACCTACGCTGGACTATGTAGTCGTGAAGATACCCAGGTTTGCATTTGAGAAATTCCCTGAGGCTGATCCACGACTAACTACAACGATGAAAAGTGTTGGAGAAGCGATGGCTATCGGTCGCACATTCACTGAGGCGTTACAGAAGGCGATGCGATCGATTGAGAAGCGGGATTGTGAATTTAACTGGAAACCGAAATTATCAAAGACTGAATTATTGGAAGCGATGGCAATACCTACTGAGAACAGGTTGTTCCAATGTCAACAAGCGCTATATCTTGGCGCCACAAAACCTGAGGTTAATAGCCGTACCGGAATAGATATCTGGTTTTTGAGTCAATTAGAGAAATTGAATCAAATTGCAGAGCTGGTCCGCAGCGCGCCCGACTTGAATTATGAGATTCTTCGAGCCGCAAAACGTAACGGTTTTTCAGATCAGCAATTGTCTAACTTACGCGAAACACCAGTTGAAGAAATTCGAGCGGCTCGGGTGAAATTGGGTCTTAAACCAGTCTACAAAACGGTCGATACTTGCGCTGGCGAGTTTGAAGCACTGACGCCTTACCACTATTCAACTTACGAGCAAGAAAGTGAAGTGAAACCCCGAACGCGACCCGCGGTAATTATTCTTGGCAGCGGTCCAAATCGAATTGGTCAAGGAATCGAATTTGATTACTCATGCGTGCATGCCTCATTTGCTCTGCGAGAGGCTGGATTTGAAACCGTCATGATTAACTGTAATCCAGAGACGGTTTCGACTGATTATGACACCTCAGATCGTTTGTATTTTGAACCACTTACCTTGGAAGATGTGCTTGAAGTTATTGCCGCTGAATCAGCGGTAGGTCCGGTGCTTGGAGTTATCACCCAACTCGGAGGGCAGACTCCACTTGGTTTGGCTGCCGGATTGGCAGCGGCTGGGGAAACAATTCTCGGAACACCGCATGAGGCGATTTATCGCGCAGAGGATCGCAGAGCTTTTGGTGAAATTCTTCTCAAGGAAGGATTACTTGCCCCGGAATTTGGTACCGGTAACACTTACGTGGAAGCGCGCGCCATCGCCGATCGAGTCGGATACCCAGTTCTGGTTCGACCATCTTTCGTCCTTGGTGGACGTGGCATGGAAATAGTTTATGACTCAAATCAACTAGCTGAATTCATCAGAAAAGCGACGGAGATTAATCCAGAACATCCCGTCTTAATAGATAGATTTCTAGATAATGCAATCGAAATTGATGTAGACGCACTGTATGACGGTTCCCAACTCTATCTAGCAGGAGTTATGGAACATATCGAAGAAGCCGGCATCCATTCCGGAGATTCAGCATGCGTGATTCCACCGCAATCCCTAACCGATGGAGTAATGCGAGATATTTTTAAAGCTACCGAGAAATTAGCTAGCGCGATAGGTGTGCGCGGGCTAATCAATATCCAATATGCAATTTCCGAAAATCGGTTATATGTACTTGAAGCTAATCCGAGAGCCTCTCGCACAGTCCCATTTGTGAGTAAAGCGACTGGGGTATTGGTTGCTAAAGCGGCAGCGCTAATTGCAATTGGAAAATCAATTGCAGAACTTCGCGAAACTGGTGAATTGCCAGATGCGGCGATCGGTGTCGGCAATGGAATTAGCGTGAAAGAGGCGGTACTACCTTGGAATCGTTTCCGCCGCATCGATGGCAAAAATGTGGATTCCGTACTAGGACCAGAGATGAAATCAACGGGTGAGGTAATGGGGATTGCACCAGATTTTGGAAGCGCCTTTGCGAAGAGCCAAGTTGCCTCTTTTGGACCACTACCGAAGAGTGGCAAGATCTTTGTTTCCCTGGCGGACAAAGATAAAACCAATTCATTGCAATCCGTGCGATCGCTCTTTCAATTGGGGTTTGAAATTTATGCTACTGCAGGAACTCAAAAATTCTTAGCGGAGCACCAAATCATGGCTCATCAGGTTGGCAAACATTTTGAAGGAACATCAACCAATAGCCAGACTGCTGTGGAATTAATACAAAGTGGCGAGATTTCACTTGTAATAAACACTCCATTTGGCAGAGATACCCGACAAGATGGCTGGCTAATTCGAAGCGCGGCGGTAGCTAGAGGTATTTCATGTATAACTACGATTCCAGGGCTTAAAGCAGCGGTCTCAGGTATAAAAGCGCTACAAGGAAATCATGTAAAGGTTAAATCACTTCAGGATTGGACTGGGTCAAAATGAATATAAACCCAAGGGCCAAGCAGGTTCATGCTGAAATTGTTGGAAACAAGAAGATTGGCGCATATAACCATATGGTGTTTGCGGTAGGCGAGATAGCTCAATTCTCTCGTCCCGGAAATTTTGTTGCAATCTCCGTCGGTGGCAGTAATTCCTCAATGATTTTACGTCGCGCTTTTGCTATCTATCGAGTAAACGATAAGAGCGCTACGGGTGGGACCTTGGAGTTGGTGGTTGCGGCCCACGGTTCTGGAAGTAGATGGTTAAGCGAGCGCGCTATCGGTGAGAAAGTAGATTTAGTGGGGCCGCTGGGTACAAGCTTTGGAATACCGACTGAAACTGCAAATACGCTGCTAGTTGGTGGCGGATATGGATCAGCGCCGTTATTTGGACTCGCAGAGATTTTAAAAGCGCGATCCTGTCGAGTCGATGTTGTAATCGGCGCCTCGAGCGCCGGAAAAATTTACGCGCCACTTGATGGGAAGCGTTCCGTTACCACAATGACCATAACAACTGAAGACGGTAGTGCAGGATCACGCGGCAAGGTCACCGATTTTCTCCCTGAAATCATTGAGAAATTTAAGATAGACGTTATCTATTCGTGTGGACCCATGGGAATGCTCCGTGCCGTTAATGAGATTGCAGAGAAGTATCAAGTGGTACATCAGTGTGCGGTAGAAGAGTCAATGGCATGCGGCATAGGAGTCTGTATGACCTGCGTAATTCCGATTAGAGGTGCAGATGGAATTGTGCGTATGACTCGCTCCTGTATCGAAGGCCCAGTAGTTGATGGTGCGAATGTGATTTGGGGCGAGCCTAGAATGATTCCCGAGGGTACGTTTGGATATAACGCCTAATGGAAACCGCCTTCGATTTTAGAACTCGATTCGGAAGTAGGTATTTTCCAAATCCAATTTTTACTGCAAGTGGCTGCGCTGGTTCTGGGAAAGAACTTTCCAACTTTTTTGACTTGAAGGAACTTGGAGCGGTTGTTACCAAGTCAATATCGGTTAGGCCAAGAAGCGGAAGAGCAACGCCGCGAATGGCAGAGACTCCATCCGGAATGCTCAACTCAATTGGCTTGCAGGGCCCCGGTATCGATCAGTTTCTGGAATACGACATTCCGTGGTTGGTAAGCAAGGGGGCGCGAATCATCGTTTCCATATCGGGTGAAACTGTTGAGGAATATGCATCGTTGGCACGAAGGTTGCGAGGCATTGATGGACTTAGTGGAATCGAAGTAAATATTTCCTGTCCGAATGTAGAGAATCGTGGCCTGGTTTTTGCCTGTGATCCAAGTGCGTCTAGAGCGGTCGTTGAGAATGTCCGGAGAAATTTAGCTGGAGATTATCCGATGATTGTAAAACTTTCTCCTGATGTAACTGATATCTCCGTAATCGCTAAAGAAGTTGTCTCTGCTGGGGCCGATGCTCTTGCTCTAATAAACACTGTGTTGGGAATGGTGATAGATATCGAAGCAAAGCGTCCGAAACTCGCTGGGATTACCGGGGGATTATCTGGTCCAGCAATTCGACCAATTGCTGTCCGAGCGATTTTTCAAGTACACCAAGTTTTGCCAAATACTCCAATTCTCGGAATGGGTGGTGTCGCCTCTGGCAGAGATGCCCTGGAATTGATCTATGCCGGAGCAAGTGGCGTTTCTATTGGAACTGCGACATTCGGCAACCCAACCGCTGCAATAAAGGTGAAGAGTGAATTAGAGAAATTATTGCGAGAAAGAGGTTTCTCAAGTTTGGAATCTGCAGTAGGTGCTGCCCATGAATAATTCTCCGATAATTTTGGCTTTAGATTCCGCAGAGATTCCTAGATGCGTTGATCTTATAAATCAAACTCGAGATAGCGTGGCAATCTACAAGATAGGGTTGGAATTCTTTAATAAGAATGGAATCTCCGGGGTTCAAAAATTAAAGAATGAGACTGGGGAATTTAGCCTTTTTTTAGATTTAAAGCTTCATGACATCCCGAACACCGTGGCTGGAGCTTGTCGATCCCTGAAGGAGATCGCACCGGATTTTCTAACAGTTCATGCTGGTGGTGGAGGCGCAATGATTGCAGCTGCGGTCACCGAGCTTCCTAAGACCTGTATCACTGCCGTTACCGTACTTACCTCGCTAGATGATCAAACGTTAGAGAAGATGGGCTTTAAGCATGGCGCAGAGTTAGCCGTTAGTTTGGCTGACCATGCTGTTGCGGCAGGAGCTAGGGCCATCGTTACATCGCCGAAGGAAGTGGCGCTACTAAGGCCGAGATTTCCTAGGAGCATTAAGTTGATTACTCCAGGAGTGCGACCTAAAGAAAGTACCGATGATCAAGCACGAACTGCCACTCCCATCTCGGCAATCTCCGCTGGCTCTGATTACTTGGTCATCGGACGCCCGATCACCGGCGCCGCAAACCCTAACCAGGCGGCGGCTGAGATTTTCGCTTCTCTAAATTAAAAGGTTAGATAGGTTCATGGTTCGACCTCCGATTTTGAGCGAAGCAGAACGTTCAGATGCGTTGGCAAGAGCACGGGAATCTCGAAAGCGTCGCGCCGAATTCAAATCACTCATCCGAGCCGGGGAATTACGTTGGTTTGCTGCGTTAGATAGTTCAGACGAAGCCATCCAAAAGATGCGGGTCAAGGAATTGATCGAGAGCATTCCAAGTTACGGAGAAATCAGAGCGCTGACTATCTTGGATCGAGTTGGAATTTCACACTCAAGAAGAGTTCAGGGATTGGGGAAACGGCAGCGGAATCTTCTTCTTAAAGAATTGCAGAATCGATGAGGGGAAAACTGCTTGTGCTCTCTGGCCCTGGTGGCGTTGGGAAGAGCACAATCGTAGGAGAGCTAAAGAAATATCCAAATTTCTTTTTTTCAGTATCAGCAACAACTCGTAAACCAAGATCCGGTGAATCAGATGGCATTGCTTATCACTTCATTAGCGAAAACGAATTTCATACTTTAGTTTCTGAAGGAAAGTTTCTAGAGTGGGCAGAATTCGCGGGAGCGAAATATGGCACTCTTAAAGAACCTGTGGATCAAGCGCTAACGTCCGGCAAGAATGTCCTTCTCGAAATCGAAATCGAAGGCGCTAGGCAGGTTAGAAAGCTACGCCCAGAGGCAAAACTGGTCTTTCTAAAGCCACCAGATTTTGCGGCCCTGGAGGAGCGAATCAGGGGGCGAGCCACCGAATCCGAAGAACGAATTCGAGCCCGATTGGATTTGGCAAGAGTTGAGATGGCGGCGGCCGATGAGTTTGATGAAATCATCGTGAATCATCAGGTCGATGAGGTAGTCGCGGCGCTGGTAGCCTTAGCCTCTCAATAAGCAGCAAAGTAGGCTTAAGTAATAGACCTAGGTCGAAGACCTAAATAGGTAGAAGTTAAGGGAGAACATCGTGGCCAATTTGGATGGCATCACAAATCCGCCAATTGACGATCTATTGGATAAGAGCGGATCAAAATATAGTTTGGTTCTCTACGCTGCCAAGCGAGCTCGCCAGATCAATGCGTATTATTCACAACTTGGTGAAGGTTTATTGGAATATGTTGGACCTCTTGTAGAAACGAATGTTCATGAAAAACCACTCTCAATTGCGCTCCGCGAGATAAACGATAATCTATTAACGATCGAGAATCTCGAGCCTCCGACGGAGAAATAATGATTACCTTCCCGAGTGGAAGAGAAGTTGTTCTAGGGGTCGGAGCTGGCATTGCTGCCTATAAATCTTGTGATCTTCTAAGACGGCTACAAGATCACAATTTTTCAGTAACAGTTATTCCTACTTCAAATAGTTTCAACTTCGTCGGGCGCACAACTTGGGAAGCTCTCTCGGGTCGGCCAGCTCCTAGTGATTTGTGGGAGTCCAAATCTGGCGTAGCGCACGTTGATTACGCAAAACAGGCAGATTTGATGGTGATTGCGCCAGCAACAGCCGATTTAATTTCTCGGATTGCCACAGGCAGAGCGGACGATCTACTGACCACGACACTGCTAGCCGCGAAATGTCCAATTCTTGTGGTGCCAGCAATGCACCCTGAGATGTATCTGAATTTGGCCACCCAGAACAACATCTCGATTCTTCGAGAGCGCGGGATCACTGTGATGGAACCGGCGGTCGGGAAACTCACAAGCGGGGATGAAGGAATTGGAAGATTTCCAGAGACTGAAAGCATAATTAATCAAGTTGAGAAGATTGTTGTAAGGCAACAAAAATTACAGTCAACACGAATTTTGGTTACTGCCGGAGGTACTCAAGAAGCTCTTGATCCTGTTAGATTTATCGGAAATCGATCAAGCGGACGACAAGGTCTTGAGATTGCCTACCAAGCAAAGCGTGAGGGCGCCGAAGTTACTCTGATTGCCGGAGCAACAGAGGAATTTGAGTTAAGTGGAGTAAAGACTATTCGAGTTGAAACTACCCTAGAAATGCAGCGTGCGCTCAAAGATGAAATTGAAAGTGCTGACGCTTTGATTATGGCAGCAGCAGTTGCCGATGCCAGACCAGAGAAATCTGAAGGGAAAATCGCTAAAGAAAATCTCGGTGATATTAAGCTAATAATGAATCCAGATTTACTTGCAGAATTATCCCGAAAGAAACGGACGGACCAAATCTTTGTGGGTTTTGCAGCCGAAACTAACGCTGATTTGAAAGAGCGGGGACTTCGCAAACTTCACCAAAAGGGCGTCGATCTGCTTTACGTAACAGATGTTTCCGGAGGCAAGGTATTCGGCGAGTCGACTAGCAGCGGAATACTTCTCTCTAAACGAGGCGAAGCCTGGTCTTTTCCTAACAATCCAAAATCTGAAATTGCACGTGAGATTGTCGAACAAGTTGCGAAGGAATTGACCTCAGTGAAAGTCGCAAAATGACCCGTCGACTTTTCACTTCGGAATCGGTTACTGAGGGTCATCCAGATAAAATTGCTGACGCCATTTCAGATGCCGTACTTGATTCGCTGTTGGCACAAGATCCCCATAGCCGAGTAGCGTGCGAAACCTTAATCACAACGGGCCAGGTTCACGTCGCTGGTGAGGTCACCACAAATGGCTTTGCGGATGTTATGAACTTGGTACGGGAAACGGTTCTGGAGATTGGTTATGACCACTCGGAAAAAGGTTTTGATGGAAATTCTTGTGGAATTTCGGTATCGATCGGTTCCCAGAGTCAAGATATTGCGATGGGGGTAGATCAAGCGCTGGAGAATCGTCAATCTAACTCAACTGATCCGCTGGATCTGCAAGGCGCTGGGGATCAAGGTTTGATGTTTGGCTATGCCTCTAAAGAAACCAAAGAATTAATGCCACTACCGATCGCCATGGCGCATCGCTTGGCGGAGCGTTTAACTAAGGTTAGGAAGTCAGGCGAACTTGCTTATCTCCGACCTGATGGCAAAACCCAGGTAACGATTGAATACGACGGCGACCAACCTATTCGAGTGGACACAATCGTCATTTCTTCACAGCATGCGCCAGATATCGATATTGAAAAGAAATTAGCACCAGAACTAACTAAGTTTGTAATAAACCCTATTTTGGAAGAGTTTGACTTTCCGTTAGAAGGAATCAGAAAATTGATAAACCCCACTGGAAGATTTGTTATCGGTGGGCCAATGGGTGATGCCGGCCTTACTGGGAGGAAAATCATCGTGGACACTTATGGCGGAATGGCTCGACACGGAGGGGGAGCATTCTCCGGGAAGGATCCCTCTAAAGTAGATCGTTCTGCAGCATATGCGATGCGATGGGTAGCCAAGAATATTGTTGCGGCGGATTTAGCAATAAAGTGTGAAGTTCAAGTCGCATACGCGATTGGTAAGGCGCAACCAGTAGGGTTATTTATTGAAACCTTCGGGACTGAGACAGTACCGATCGAGCAGATCTCAAAGACGGTGCAAGCAACTTTTGATCTTAGGCCGGCGGCAATTATTCGAGATTTGAATTTGCTCCGTCCTATTTATCTTAAGACAAGCGCCTACGGTCATTTCGGTCGAGAACTACCAGAATTCACCTGGGAGAAGACCGATCGAGTAGAAGCGCTGCAGCGGAATTTGAAAGGTTAGATGGCGGTCCAACCGCTTAAACTCAAACGACAACGCCCATCGTTGTCGGCAAAATCGATTAACTCAAAATTTGTAGCTGAAGTTGCAATACCCGATCTCCCGTTTCATTTACCCGAAACTTTTACTTATGCAATTCCTGAGGGCTTGCTCTCAGATGCGGTACTCGGGTCGCGAGTAAGAGTCCCGTTTCGTGGTGAAGTTGTTTCAGGGGCAATAATTGCAGTATCCAATGAAAACCAAATGCCGGTTAAGTCCATCTTGAAGCTCGAATCGGATCGAATTTCACCTGAGTTATTCAACTTTGCAAAGTTAGTTGCAGATAGGTATGTCGCTCGATTAGGAGACGTTCTACGACTTTTTCCTCCAATGAGGGCTGAGTCAAAATTCGTGGGTAAACGGAGCGGCAAAGGAGGCGTAGTAACTTCAAAAATTTATACTCAAGATTGGTTAGAGCAGGAAAAAGATAGATTTGAAACGCTGCAATCAACGCTTCTGATTCTTCCCACTAAGCGAGAGTTGGATAGAACTGCCAAGTTTCTTAAAGAATTGGAAATACCTTTCCAACTTCTAACTAAGAAACGAGCATCTTCCGCGTCCCCGGAAATTATGCTCGGGCTACGGAGCGCTATTTTCGAACAAATTCCGAACCTCGGAGAGATTTGGATAATAGATGAAGCTTCAGAACATCATTGGGAGCGGAGGTTTCCTACTTGGAATACTAGGGATGTTGCTCTCCTCCGACACCAAGCGACCGGTATTTCGCTCCGGTTCATTTCTGCATCCCCAAGTTTGGAATTGTGTCGATTACAGGAACTGGGATTTATCAAGTTGGAACGAAATTTCAAATTCAAACGCCGCTCTCGAAAGATTTACTTTAATGAAAGCTCATATCACGCTGTGATAAGAGAAGGACTGAAGAGAGGACCAGTTCTTGTACTGGTCGCAGGTAAGGACTACGCGAAGGTACTGGCCTGTCAGAAATGTGAGGAGCCACCGAAATGTGAGTGTGGTGGGTTATTGGTCTTGAAATCTGGTGGCGCTTTGCTATGCGGCATTTGCGGTTCAGATACAGCCTGGCGGTGCGCATTCTGTCAAAGTTCAAATTTTCGGGTCTTGGCCAAAGGCGCCTCGCGGATAGTTGAGGAATTTAAAAAAATGTTTCCAAATGTTCCTATCTATATGTCAACCTCAGATAAGACTATAGAAATCGCCCCGAAAGGAGCTATCGTCGTCGCGACTTTTGGCGCGGAGCCAGTTGCGACGTATGGCGCAGTGATAATTCTGGATACAAAATTTCTGCAAAATCTGCCTGAATTAAGAGCAGATGAGACGCTGCGACAGAGAGTTTTTCGATCCTTAGCGATGGTCAATAAAGAAGGTTCGCTATACCTTGATCTGCCTACTAAGAATCGATTAAGTCAAGCCGCAGCTTTGCAGGATTCGATGTTCGGATTAGATCAGCTTCTCCAGGAACGGAGAGTAGTGAAACTTCCGCCATATTGGCGAATATTTGCATTAGAGTGCGACGGAATTTCTCGAGTAATAGAAGGAATCAAGACCGAGCATCCTAATCTCGTTATTTCATACCTATCGAAAAGCTCGGCACTGCTAAGGATTCCTGTCGAAGAAAGCGTGGGCGCTACTGAATCATTAAAACTCCTACAGAAGTATCGTTCGATTTCGCGTAAACCTCTACTCCATATCCAAATCGACCCGTACCAGATTTAGTCGACTAGAATGTTGACATGACAATCCAACCAATCAGACTATTTGGGGACCCGGTATTAACCACCCCATCACAGCCGGTGGTGGATTTCGATAAAGAATTACGAAAACTTGTCTCAGATTTAACCGAAACTATGCAGGCAGCACCTGGAGCTGGACTAGCGGCGCCGCAAATTGGTGTGCCCTTGCGAGTTTTTGTCTGGGATGTGGATGAGCAACTTGGGCATTTAATAAATCCAACCTTGGACCTCTCATCGGATTTGCAAGAAGGGGAGGAGGGTTGTCTCTCGTTTCCCGAACTAGTTTATGAAACTCCGAGAGCAATGCGGGTAGTCGCTAAGGGTTTCAATATGTATGGAGAGCCTCAAGCAATAGAAGGAAGTGAATTGTTAGCTCGTGCCATTCAACACGAGACTGATCACCTCGATGGGATTGTATTTATTGACCGACTCCCAAAGGAATTGCGAAAGCAGGCCATGAAAGAAATTCGAGAATCAGAGTGGTTCCTTGAGGCGAGCGCCGCCGGTTTCCAGCCAGAAATCCGGCTCTCGCCACATAAACAATCTGGAAAGATTATCTGAATTGCGAATTGCACTAGCCAGCACCTCAGTTCTTGGAGTTCCGACGCTAAGTAAGTTAATTAAGCAAGGGCATGTAGTGACATCTTTGATTTCTAAGCCAGCGAAGAAGTCCGGCCGTGGCTTAGTTGAACATCAAACCGAGATCGAAATCGCCGCAGAACAAGCGGGGATTTCCAAATTTGTGCCTAATTCTCCAAATGAACTGAAGCAGCACCTTATTGACACGAAACCAGATATGGCAATTGCAATTTCGTATTGTGAAATTATTAGAGAAGAATCCCTGCAAATCCCCAAGCATGGTTGGTTGAATCTTCATTTCTCGCTACTGCCGAAATATCGTGGCGCAGCCCCAGTGCAGCGCGCGATTCTTGCTGGAGAAACTGTTTCTGGGTTTACCATCTTTAGATTAGATCAGGGTCTCGACACTGGTCCAATTTTCTCACAACATAAGGTAGAGATTAATAATGGGAACGCTGGAGAAATCTTGGAATTCATGGCGAAGTTGGGCGCTTCGAAAATTCCAGAAGTTATTAAAAAGATAGAAGCGGGAGATCAACCAACAGCTCAGGTTGGCGAACCTTCAATCGCAAAGAAAATCGGTAAATCTGAGACGAAGATTGATTGGTTAAAAAGTGCCGCTTCGATTGTGCAGCAAGTTAGAGCCTTATCCCCAAAACCCGGCGCTTGGACTACTTTAAACGAGAAACGTTTGAAACTTGAACAAATTCAAACCGCACCGGGCCAAGGAGCTCCAGGTTCAATAATTAAACGAAATCCATTGCTGGTGGCGACGGGAGATGGTGCGATTGCGATTGAGGTGTTACGCCCAGAAAGCGGAAAATCTTTGTCAGCACAGGACTGGTTACGCGGCGCCAGAATTGATGAAAATGCGAGATTTCTTTGAGAGTTTCCAGAAATCCACGCCAAATAGCTTTTGAAATTCTTTTCGAAGTCGAATTTAATGCACAGTACAGCAACCTACTACTCTCGAGAACACTTCGAGATGCTGAATTACCAGAGCGAGATAAAGGATTCGTGACTGAATTAGTTTACGGAACGTTAAGACAGAGAGGCCAATGCGACGGTGCGATTGCCCGATGTGCCGACCGAAAACTAAGTGAAATTGATGCCAAGGTTTTGATTGTGCTAAGACTGGGAGCATATCAATTACTGCTTCTGAACTCGCCTGCCCATGCCGCAGTCAACGAGACTGTGGAACTTGCCAAACTAGTAGCTGGTCAAAGTTCTGGGAGTTTTGTAAATGCCATAATGCGAAAATTGTCTTCATTAGAGAAATATCAATTTGAAAACTTAGAAGAGGAATATTCACATCCAATTTGGATCATTAATGCCTTTCGAGATGCTTTAAAGAAAGAGAGTTTGGTATTTGCTCAGTTAAATGCGGATAATCTTGGAGGAAACGCGACGCTGGTCGCTTGGCCAGATCGGTCTACCGTCACTGAGTTGGTCGCCGAGGGTGGCGAGCCAATTCCGCGTGGAAGAAATGCGGTGCGAATTGCGAAAAATCCAGGATCAATAGCTGCAGTAAGAGAACGTAGAGCTGGGGTACAAGATCTTGGTTCGCAGTTAGTAGTTGAAAGATTTTTTGAAACCGATTCCGGTGGCTTGCGATGGCTAGACCTATGTGCTGGACCAGGGGGCAAGGCGGCATACCTGGATTCACTGATACGAAATGGTGAGTTAGTGGCAAATGAGATTTCCTTTGAACGTATGAAATTGGTTCAGCAAGTGGTTCGAAATGGCAAGGTAACTAATTTTGACGGTCGTCAGATGCCGGCTGAAGTAGGAAGATTTGATCGAATACTTATAGATGCACCTTGTACGGGGCTTGGCGCGCTGCGTCGGCGGCCCGAGATTAAGTGGCGACGCCAACCCGACGATCTGCCCGGTCTGATTGCCCTGCAACAGGACCTTCTATCCTCCGCAGCAAAGTTATTGAAACCCGGTGGAATCATAGGATATGCAACCTGTAGTCCACATTTGGCGGAAACCAAGTGGCAAGTTAGAAGTTTTCTGAAGTCACACCCGCAATTTAACCGTTTGGCGGTCACCAAAGATCAAGACCCAGATGGCGATATGCAACTCTGGACATTTAGGGATGACACCGATTCCATGTTTCTATCGTTACTCCAATACGCACCTTAGACTCAACTCATGATTCGAATCTGCCCGAGTATTCTAAATGCCGACTTTTCGAATCTAGCGCTAGAGATCGAACGAGTGGCTGAGGTTTCAGATCTACTTCACTTAGACATCATGGATGGAAAATTTGTTCCTAATGAAACATTCACTATCCAAGAGTCAAAAAAGATTATTGCGGAGTCCGCACTAAAAACCGATGTGCATCTCATGATCGCCGATGCTGACAATGCGGTGATTCCATATTTGGAAACTACGGCTATCAGCCTTACGGTGCACTTGGAAGCGTTAGCAAAGCCCCTGGAGACGTTGCGGAACATTCGAAGCCACGGCAAACGTGCTGGATTGGCAATCAAACCCGGTACGCCGATTGATTCAATTCACCCTTTCTTAATGGAATTAGACATGATTTTGATTATGACGGTTGAGCCTGGTTTTGGAGGTCAAAAATTCATGGCTGAAATGATGCCGAAAGTTGCTACTGCTAGAAAATGGTTAGACGCCAACAATTTAGACGATACCTGGTTGCAGGTGGATGGCGGAGTAAATCTCGAAACCATCAAGATTGCTAGAAATTCTGGTGCTGACACCTTTGTCGCTGGTTCAGTAGTTTATAAATCAGTCAATCCTGCTGAAATAGTTAAAGCGCTTAGAGTTAACGCAACAGCGGAATAAGTTCAGCCAACGAATGCGTAATTTCCTGGTCGGCTGCTTCGCGTAGCGCCGGCTTACCTTTGAAGGCGATTCCAAGCCCAGCAGCTTTGATCATCTCAATATCATTGGCGCCATCTCCAATAGCGATAGTTTCAGAGATAGGAATCTCAAATGCTGCGGCAAACTCGAGAAGCGCTCTCGCTTTTGCTGGAGCATCAATAATCGGCCCAGATAATCTTCCAGTTAGTTTTCCATTCGATATCTCTAAGCGATTTGCTCTAACAAAATTCAATCGCTCGCGCAGTCCAAGTGCGGCCACCGCATGCTCAAAGCCCCCAGATACCGCCCCGATTGGGATCTGGTTTGCAGCACAGTGGTCAATTAATGAGTTGGCACCTTCGGAAAAAGTAATTTCAGTAGCCAACTTCTGAAATACGGTCTCAGGTAGATCTTTGAGCAATGCGACTCTCTTCCTTAGCGCCTCTGCAAAATCCATCTCGCCGGCCATTGCCTGTTCCGTAATCTGGGAGACAAATTTCGCTTGGCCAGCTTCGCGGGCTAATAAATCGATAACTTCATCGGCAATTAAGGTGGAGTCAAGATCTAGAAGTACTAATCGATAACCCATCAGCTATCCGATACGAGTTCAATTGCGATATCTAGCCCCGAAGTCTTCAAGGTTTCTAAAAGTTCGTTCTGTATCGCTTTGATGTGTGCCGGATCGCAAGAAATCAAGACCGCTACGATTGTGTGTCCTGCGATATCGATTCTTTGGGTCTGGATTACCTCGTGGACAAAGGGTTGAAGGGCCCCGAAAATCAGGGTGTCGGCTCCAGGATTAATGGCCCCGGAGGCGAGAATAAGCGCCTGATGTTTCACCGCCAGAGTTTACCTAGTCGAGTTTGAAAGGCCGGAATGCAACAACTTCTCTCACTTACCGATGTGGAGGTATGGCGTGATGGTCGAGCAATCCTTGGACCAATAACTTGGGAGTTAACCGCAGGTCAACGTTGGGCAGTCCTAGGACCTAACGGTGCTGGCAAGACAACCTTTCTACAACTCTTAGCTGCGATGATCCATCCCACTAAGGGGAGGGTTGAGATTCTGGGAGAAGAGCTTGGCGCAGTTGATGTCTTTGAATTACGCCCGAGAATTGGCGTTACCTCTAGCGCCCTCAATGAAACTTTGCCACACGACGAACGGGTTGTTGATCTAGTTCTAACAGCTGCGTATGCAATAACGGGAAGGTGGATAGAGGAGTACGACTTGTGGGATGAATCTCGGGCAAAGGCGCTGCTTGATATTTTTGGTATCCGCGAGTTGAGCGAACGTAGATTTGGAACGTTAAGTGAAGGTGAGAAGAAGCGAGCGTTGATTGCCAGGTCTCTCATGTCAGATCCCGAGGTACTTCTCATGGATGAACCGGCGGCTGGCTTAGATCTAGGTGGGCGAGAAGACATTTTGGGTCGAATCTCAAGATACTTGGATGAGCCCAATGCTCCGGCATCGGTGATAATCACTCACCATATCGAGGAGATTCCCTCCGGCACCAGCCATATTGCGTTATTGAAAGAAGGAAAGCTATTTCGGGGTGGTCCAATATCAGAGGTGCTGACCACCGATAATTTATTCGAAGTTTTTGGAGTTCATGTAAAAGTCTCCTTTGATGGCCAGCGATACTTTGCGACATCAAATGTTATTTGATCTAATTCCGCCGCCCTGGCAAGCGATATTGCAAAATCAAAAGTTTAGAATTGATGAAATTGGCAGAGAATTAACGCAACGAGCTGACCGCGGAGAGCGAATTCTTCCCAATCGCGCGCTGGTTTTTCGGGCGTTAGAGATCCCACCGGAATCCGTCTCAGTTCTCATTATCGGCCAGGATCCTTATCCCAATCCGAATGATGCCTGTGGACTGGCATTCTCAGTAACACCACGAAGTTCTGGATTGCCGGGTTCATTGTTGAATTTACAAAAGGAAATTATCACTGATATCGGAGCTACCTCGACTGCCGACGGTGATTTAACTCGATGGGCAGAACAAGGCGTGATGTTGCTAAATCGTATTTTGACGGTTACCGCTGGAGCAAGTGGTTCTCACTCTGATTTAGGGTGGCAAGAAATCACCCTTGCGATCGCCCAAGATTTAGCAAAGCGGAATGTGATATCAGTTCTTTGGGGAAATACCGCACGAGAGTTAGAGTCTGAATTCTCCGAAGAACTGTTGATTACCGGCGTCCATCCAAGTCCGCTCTCGGCGCACCGAGGTTTTCTCGGATCAAAACCATTCTCTCAAATCAATGAGAAATTGCTCAAACAGAACCGGCCGAAGATTGTTTGGTAGTTAAAAAAACAGAGGCCCAGTTTCCCGGGCCTCTATTTTGATTTAGTTGATCGGTTAGCCGATCCAAGTGGTTATTGGGTCATTCAAGAAATAGATCATAAAGAGTCCCGCTACCAACATGAGTAGAGGATGAATCTCTTTAGCTTTTCCTTGGAATAGACGAATAACTACATAAGAAACAAATCCGGCGCCAATGCCTACTGAGATGTTGTAGGTGAATGGCATCAAAATGATAGTCAAGAACGCTGGAATTCCAATTCCATAATCTTCCCAATCAATTGATTTGATCTGAGTCATCATTAAGAAGCCCACGATAATCAAAGCTGGTACCGCAGCCTCATAAGGAATGATGGCAACTAATGGTGATAAGAAAGTGGTGAGCAGGAAGAGAACGCCAGTTACAACTGAGGCGAGTCCAGTACGAGCTCCTTCGCCAACTCCAGATGCCGATTCGATATACGAGGTATTACTCGATATTGAAGAAGCGCCACCTGCAACTGCTGCAAGTGAGTCAACTAGCAGAATCCGATTGGCATTAGGTGGAGTTCCTTCACGATCATTTAAGCCGGCCTCTTGGCCAATCGCCGTCATGGTTCCCATCGTGTCGAAGAAGTCTGCGAGTAGCAGGGTGAAGACGAGAAGAAGAGCGGTGATCAGAGGTAATCTTTCAAATGAGCCAAAGAGATTAAATTGGCCGATTAAACCAAAATCAGGCGTGGCGACAATATCCGATGGAACTGCCGGAACATTTAAACCCCAGCCTTTCGGATTTACATTTGTGCCATCGAAATTTGGCCCAATCTTAAAGGCGCTCTCAATAGCAACTGCAAGAACGGTGGAGATGATGATGCCGAGCAATAGCGCTGCTTTGACTTTTCGCACCATCAAACCGATCGTTAAGAAGAGACCAAAAGCAAAAACAACAACTGGCCAGCCAACTAGTTCGCCGCCATCGCCAAGAGTTACTGGAACCGGGCCTGCGGCAGTTCGACGAACGAAGCCAGAGTCCACTAATCCAATCAGAGCGATAAAGAGGCCAATTCCAACGGAGATAGCAATCTTTAGTTGGGTCGGCACTGCGCGAAAGACTGCAGTCCTAAATCCGGTTAGGACCAGTACTGTGATAATGATTCCTTCGAGAACAACAAGACCCATCGCATCTTTCCAAGTCATTTGCGAGGCGATTGCTACCGCGACGAAGGTATTTAGACCCAAACCAGTAGCGAGCGCTAATGGAAAATTAGCTACAACGCCCATCAGAATGGAGAGCACGCCAGCTACCAGGGCGGTAGCGGCAGCGATCAGGGCAAGGTTTGGGGCATCCCCGCCGCCGATATATTTCCCATCTGCATCTTTAGCCAGGCCAATGATGAGTGGATTGAGCGCAACGATGTACGCCATTGTGAAGAAGGTGACCACGCCACCGCGAACCTCTTGAGCTACCGAGGATCCACGTTGGGAGATTTTGAAGAAGGTATCCAGCATTTTCTACCTTTCATCCCATCAAAAGATGAGAGATTGCTAATTTTTTAACGGTGGTGGTTGCGACACCGTGTGAAGGCAGTCCACAAACTGAGGGAAGCGATAAAGATAAGGGCTACCGGGCGGTAAGCCTGGAAACGACACCAAACCAAATCGCAACCGACTGGCCAATCAGCAAGGCAAATAGCGCAGTTCCGATTCCGATCACCCCTCCTAGGACCCAACCGGTCAGCAGCACCAATAGTTCAATGGCGAGGCGGACCTTGCCGACCGCGATCCCGCTGCGGCGATGCAACGCAGTCATCCATCCATCGCGAGGGCCGGAACCAAGACCGCATGTTATGTACAGGGCCGAGCCCAGCCCAACGAGAGTGATTCCCAGTAAGACATAAATTAACTCAAATGCAAATAGCGATTGCTTAGGGAGAAAATAGATTCCAATATCTATTGCAACTGCGATAACCAAAATATTTGCCAGCGTGCCAAAACCTGGTTTTTCGCGAAGCGGAATCCACAGCAAAATCACAAAGATGCTAACCAGAAAAGTTGCGCTACCGATTGAGAGATCGAGCTGTTTGGAGACGCCTTGGGAAAGTACTGTCCATGGCGAATTTCCGATATCTGAAACAATCAGTAAGGACTCTCCAATACCAAAAAGAAAGAGTCCAAGAATAAGTACGAAGAGCCTGGTCAAATTAATCGACCACTGAGAATCTGCGGTCCACGGAGTCCTCGGAACAGTCTTACTAGGCTTGAGAAAACCTCGTAGCCAGTTCCAAGACGAGTTCACCGAAGGATTCTACTTGGAACTGATCGTTATAGGTTTACACTCACCGTATGTTTCCTGGAATCGGCACCTTGATAAATCTCGGAGCGATTATTTTCGGCAGCGCAATCGGTCGAATTGGCGGCACACGAATCCCAGAACGAATTCGAAAATTGATTACAGATGTACTTGGCTGCATCACTTTGATCAGTGCGGCCGCCGGAATTCGAGAACTTTGGAGTCAAGATTTTGTGGCAGCGACAGTTCAAGGTGGCCCAATCTTGGTGGTATTGGTCTCCTTGATTATTGGAGCCGTCATAGGTTCATTAATGGATATCGATTCGCGATTAGCTCAATTTGGCGAGCTCTTGAAGGCTAGATTTGGCGGCGGTCAACGAGGTTTTGTGGAAGGGTTTGTGACCGCCTCGTTAATTTTTGCGATAGGGCCATTAGCTATTTTGGGAAGTATCAGCGATGGTATGGGTACCGGCATCGAGCAACTGCTTCTTAAAAGCACTCTGGATTTCTTCGCTGCTATAGCCTTCAGCGCAGCCTTTGGAATTGGAGTTGCGCTATCAATATTGCCAGTAGGTCTCTACCAAGGAGTCTGGACCTTAATTGGCCTTTCCTTGGGAAGTATTTTGAACCCGGCTCAGGTTGCGGCCATGACTTCCGTTGGCGGCGTGCTCTTGATTGGTATCGGACTGAAATTGCTAGAGCTGAAAACGATTTCAGTTGCGAATCTCTTGCCAGCTTTGGCGGTAGCTCCACTGGTTCTCTTGGTGTTCTAGCGGAATTCTTTAGAAGGTGCTGGCATCAATTACGAAGCGATATTTCACATCACTTGCAAAGTAGTCTTTCAATTTCCAAGTATTTTGGATAATAGCAACTTATAGTGCAATCGCAGCTTGGTTGTTTATTGGAGTAATAACACTCGGAATCGGTCTTGTTATCGGGTTTCTCTTCTGGTTACTAATTGTATTCCCATTAGCAATTTTTATAATAGTGGCGCAAATTCGAGGATGTCTGGCTGCTAGTGCTGGTAAGACCTATAAGTACCCATTAGTCCTATTTCGCTTAATGAAATAGAGGTGGCCGACAATAAGCAATTTTCAATTCAGAAAGTTTAAGGATATTGGCGATGGAGGAATCAAGGATGTCCATTGACTCCCCTAGAACACTTAAAATTTCACTGGCATGACGGGGCAATTTAGCAGCAAGAAGTTCACTCATTTCACTTGTAACTTCAGGTTCCTTATCACGCGCTCGATCAAAACTGCTCCAGATTCTCTCCGTTTCATCTGCTAGAAAATCCAAAACGAGATGGCGATCTTGACCTATTCGCATTCGCTCCATTAACGTCTCATCAACTCTATAGAGATGGCAAGTTGAGCGCGATGTAGTCGAGTCACTAATTCTGATTGTCGAATACCCAAATCTTGAGATACATCAGAGAAAGTCCGTCTCTGGTAGAGAATTCCCAGCGCAACTTCT
>JBJTUU010000080.1:0-5547 GCA_046080845.1 Actinomycetales bacterium
CAAAAATGAGCAAATCGGCCGCATCAAATTCTGGCGTTATCGATATTCTAGATAGCTCTGATGTTAATGCCAAGAAAATAAAGAGTGCAGTTACCGATACCGGTAAGGAAGTTAAATTTGATGAGAAGCAGAAACCAGGAATTTCCAATCTTCTAACTATCCATTCCGCACTCTCTGGGAAGACGATAAGCGCTCTTGAAATCTCCATAACCTTTTCCAGAAAACTCGGTTTCAAGTTCGCTTATCGACTTCCCGGAGAGTGCGGAATGAATAGTTAGAAGATTGGAAATTCCTGGTTTCTGCTTCTCATCGAATTTAACTTCCTTACCAGTATCGGTAACTGCGCTCTTAATTTTCTTGGCATTAACATCAGAGCTATCTAGAATATCGATAACGCCAGAATTCGATGCGGCAGATTTGCTCATTTTTGCGGTGGGATCTTGGAGATCATTTATCTTGGCTGCAGCTTTGATGATGTGAGCATCTGGCACCGTAAATACTTCACCATATTTACTATTAAATCGCTGCGCTAGATCCCTGGTTAATTCGATATGTTGACGTTGATCCTCTCCTACTGGAACTTGGTTCGCTTGATATAGAAGGATATCGGCAGCCTGAAGCATTGGATAAGTAAAGAGCCCAACTACAGTCCGATCAGCACCTGACTTTTGGGACTTATCTTTAAATTGAGTCATCCGACTGGCTTCACCAAATCCAGTAATACATTCCATTACCCAACCTAATTGATTGTGTTGTGGTACTTGGGACTGTACAAAAAGCGTGCAGCGCTTGGGATCTAACCCAAGTGCAATTAGTTGTGCCGCAGCTGCTAGCGTTCTTTTCTTAAGGATTGCAGGTTCGGTTTCCACAGTAAGGGCATGTAAATCGACAATGCAGTAAAAAGCATCATTTCCTTCCTGAAGCGCAACCCACTGCTTTACCGCACCTAAGTAATTACCAAGGTGTAGCGATTCTGCCGTTGGTTGGATTCCTGAGAGGATCCGTTTCATCTGCCTATCCTCTCAAATCCCAAGTTAAATTCGCTTTAACTGCAAGGTTCCTACGCGCTTTCCTTCCATCGAAAGCACCTTGATGCGAGCACCTGGAATCAAAATTTCATCATTTACTACCGGAATTCGGCCCAATTCATGCATCACGTAGCCGCTCAAAGTTTCGTAAGGCCCTTCTGGGATTTCTACTCCGGTTTTTTCATGAAGGTCTTCCAGCGAAATTAAGCCTTCAATCTGGAATTCATTGGTATTTGGACTAGTAACTTCAGTTTCATGCGCGTCGTATTCATCATGTATATCGCCAATTAACGTTTCAACTAAATCCTCTAATGTCACAATCCCATCAGTGCCGCCATATTCATCAAGCACGATTGCGATTTGTTGACGTTGCGCGCGCATCTCAGAGAGCGCTGGTAGTACACCCTTGGTTCCGGGTAGATACATGATTGGGCGAATCAAATCGAGCAGAGTCGTATTCTTTCGCTTTGTATCAAGGAGATCTCGGACATGGATGAAGCCAATAACTTCATCGCTATTTCCCCGCACGACTGGAAAGCGAGAATGAGCTTTCTGGGTAGCAATTTCAGTAGCTTGCGCAAAAGTCAGGCTGGCATCTAAGAAATCTACTTCGGTCCTTGGCACCATGATTTCATGAACCAATCTCTCACTCGCGTTAAATACTTCTTCGACAATATCTCGCTCTTCTTCAGATAGCGCTTTATGCCCAGTTACCAGGTCTACTAATTCCTCCTCCGAGATTTCTTCGCGAGAGGCCTTCGGATCAATTCCAAGTCCACGCAAAATTAAGTCGGATGAATGTGCTAATAACCAGATTAAGGGTTTAAAAACTTTTGAAATTATCGCAACTGGCGTTGCTACCGCTAGCGCAATTGATTCTGTCTTATGCAACGCTAACCGCTTTGGAACGAGTTCCCCCAATACCAGGGAAAAGTAAGCGATAACTAAAGTGAGAATAACTAGCGATAATCCAGAACTTACGCCTTCGCTTAGACCAGCACCTTCTAGAACAGGAATCAGGTAATCGCCTAATTGATCGGCACCGAACGCCGCAGATAAGAATCCGGATAAGGTCACGCCAACTTGGACGGCGGCTAGGAATCGATTGGGGTGTCCAGCGAGTTCGGCAACTTTGCGACCGCGACGACCGCGCTCTGCCATCGCTTTTGCCTGACCCTCTCTAAGTGAGATCAAGGCAATTTCTGCAGCTACGAAGATCGCTCCGAGAGCGATAAAGAAGAAGACTACGAAGAGGTCGAGAGCCAAGCTACCGACGGAGAAAGCACCACCAGGGTCGTCCATAGAGCGCCCTAGATTAGCCGAGGGGTTGCCTCACTCGCGCCGCTGACCTAGCCTTGCCGCACTTGCTTCATCCAACGGACCGTCGGGCACGTACCTGCCCGGAGAAGGAAGAGGAAAAATGGCTTCAGTCGTATTTAAGGATGCCTCTCGCATCTATCCCGGCACCACTTCACCTGCTGTAGATAAATTAAACCTCACAGTTAAAGATGGTGAGTTCTTAGTTCTAGTTGGACCATCCGGGTGCGGAAAATCAACATCACTTCGGATGCTGGCTGGTTTAGAAGAGATTGATAACGGCGCAATTTTAATTGGCGACCGAGATGTCACAAATGTGGCGCCAAAAGATCGCGATATCGCTATGGTCTTTCAATCTTACGCGCTCTATCCGCATATGACCGTTGCAGAAAACATGGGATTTGCCTTGAAGATTGCTGGTGTTGCAAAAGAAGAGCGAGATCGTCGAGTACTCGAAGCCGCAAAACTTTTAGATTTAGAGCCTTACTTAGAGCGGAAGCCGAAAGCGCTCTCCGGAGGTCAGCGCCAACGAGTTGCAATGGGTCGCGCAATTGTTCGTGAACCACAAGTCTTTTTGATGGATGAACCGCTCTCCAATCTTGATGCCAAGTTACGTGTAGCAACTCGAACTCAAATCGCGGCGCTGCAGCGAAGACTTGGAATTACTACGGTTTATGTAACCCATGATCAGGTCGAAGCTATGACGATGGGTGATCGCGTAGCAGTACTTAAAGATGGGCTCTTGCAACAGGTTGATACTCCGCGAAATCTCTATGACCGACCAGCCAACGCCTTCGTAGCAGGATTTATCGGATCTCCTGCAATGAATCTTTTGATTGCACCGGTTTCGGGAGGCAAGGCCAAGTTGGGTCATCTTGAAATTGATGTTCCAGCTAGCGCTGGTAATTCTGTGATTGTTGGAATTCGCCCTGAAGGATTCACACCATCAACTACTGGCTTTGAGATTCAAGTTGAAGTAGTTGAGGAGCTTGGCGCAGATGCATTTGTATACGGCAAGCCGGTTGATAGCGCGGTGAAATTCAATAATACAAGCGATGAAGGAGCTCAGTTGATTGTCCGGTGGGATCCAAAGTCGCCGCCGAAATCAGGTCAGAGCGTGACTGTCGCTGCCAAGAGCGAGGTCATACATCTATTCAACGCAACCAGCGGAGAACGGATTAACTAGCTCGCTTCTTCTTCAAATTTTCGTCGATAGCGGCGAGAAATTCTTGGGTATTGAGCCATGGTGCATCGTTGCTGATTAGCAACGCAAGATCCTTGGTCATCTTTCCGCTTTCAACAGTTTCAATACAAACTTGCTCTAGTGACTTAGCAAAATCTGCAACCTCTGGGGTGTTATCTAATTTTGCGCGATGTTGTAGCCCTTGTGTCCAAGCAAAAATCGAAGCGATTGGATTTGTGGAAGTAGCTTTCCCAGCTTGGTGATCACGATAATGGCGAGTAACCGTTCCGTGCGCTGCTTCTGCTTCTACCGTTTTACCGTCTGGCGTCATTAGGACTGAGGTCATCAAACCAAGTGAGCCGTAACCTTGCGCGACGGTATCGCTCTGTACGTCGCCATCGTAATTCTTACATGCCCAGATATAGCCACCTTCCCAGCGAAGAGAGGTCGCAACCATGTCATCAATTAGACGGTGGTCATATTCCAATCCTAATTTCTGGAATTCGGCTTTGAATTCGCTTTCGAATATTTCAGCAAAGATATCCTTAAAGCGTCCATCATAAGCTTTTAGAATCGTATTTTTTGTGGATAGATAAACTGGATACTTTCGAGCGATTCCGTAATTAAAGGAAGCGCGCGCAAAATCTCGTATAGATTGATCTAAGTTATACATCGTCATCGCAACGCCAGAACCAGGGAAATCAAAGACATTAAATTCCATTGGAGCCGAGCCATCGCTAGGTGTGAAAGTTACGGTTAGTTTTCCCGGTCCTGGGACTTTGAAATCAGTGGCTCGATATTGATCACCGAAGGCATGACGGCCAATCACAATTGGCTTACTCCAATGGGGAATTAGCCTCGGTACATTCTTAATAATGATCGGCTCTCTAAAAATTACGCCACCGAGAATATTTCGAATGGTTCCGTTTGGAGATTTCCACATCTGCTTGAGATTGAACTCTTTAACACGAGCCTCGTCTGGGGTGATGGTTGCACACTTGACTCCAACGCCATGCTGCTTAATGGCATTAGCGCAATCGATTGTGACCTGGTCATTTGTCGCATCTCGATGTTGAATTCCTAGATCGTAATAATCCAAATTGATATCAAGGTAGGGAAGGATTAACTGTTTTTTGATGAAGTCCCAGATTATGCGAGTCATCTCGTCGCCATCTAGTTCGACCACAGTTCCTGCTACTTTGATTTTTGACATCACAACTCCCCTTATAGATCTTTCACATCTGCTTGTTTAGTGCGAACGGCTTCAGCGGCTTTCTTCAATTCATCTAACTCTGTTGCAGTCAATGTTCCTTCAACAACCTTAACGACTCCGGTCCTACCGATTTCTGCTTCCACACCGAGATAGACATCTCGGATTCCGTATTCACCAGTAACCCAGGCGCAGACTGGCATCACTAATTTCGCATCTTCGATTACGGCGCGAGCCATGCGAGCTGCAGCGGCTGATGGGGCGTAATAAGCAGAACCTGTTTTTAGCAGCGCCACGATTTCAGCGCCACCATTTCGAGTTCTAGTAACTAACTCATCGATATCAGATTGGCTAAGTAGTTCACTAAGTGGTTTTCCATTTACCGTGCATCGACTTGGCACCGGAACCATCGTCTCGCCATGAGACCCTAAGGTTAAAGTTTTTACCGAACCAACTGGAACATTAAGTTTCTCCGCTACAAAATGGGTGAAGCGCGCAGTATCAAGCATCCCGGCCTGACCCATCACACGTGCGTGTGGAAACTTCGAAGCTATCTGTGCCAACGCGGTCATTTCATCCAGCGGATTTGAGACAACTATCAGAACCGCATTTGGTGAGTGTTTGGCAATATTCTCTGCTACACCACGAACGATGCCTGCGTTTACGCCGATTAGATCCATTCGGCTCATACCTGGTTTTCTTGGTAGGCCAGCTGTTATAACAACTACATCAGAATTTGCGGTTGCTTCATAACCCAAACCTTCTGCAGTTGTGGTCTTGCCAATTACTTTGGTTTCAAATCCTTCAAT
>JBJTUU010000081.1:0-9634 GCA_046080845.1 Actinomycetales bacterium
GCTCTGGGTTGGAACGCCAGCCATCGCTGCAACTAATACCAAAGCAGAACGCGAAGGAATTGCTTTGATTGCAGCAGGCGCTGCAGATGTTGCTGGCCAAGCTGGAGCTAATGGATTGGCTGCGAATGCCGCTTTGAGTGAACCTGCGACAGTTAGAACCTTTCCGATATCTCCATACACTTCAAGGATCGACTTGTAGTCGCCACCTTTAATTGTTGGATCGAAGAATGCCTTCAAGCCCCAAAGCGCATCCCCAGCCATCTTCAATTCGGCTTGTACGGTGCCAAGAGCTGGACAGAGCAGACCTGCTGCATCAACTTGCTTTGGATACTTCTCGGCTAGACCTTGAGTTATATAGGCACCGAGAGATTCTCCCCATGCAACTACTCGCTCAATTTCTGGGAACTGATCTTTAGCAGTCTTTATTAACTCAGCATTTGTAGCTACTGCGGCATCTGCATTCCATCCCTTTCGAGTGAAACCAGATCCTGCTACGGCATAACCGGCTGAGACCATGGCGAGCGCATTTCTTGCGACGCCAGCTGCGCTACCACCGGTAGGTGCTGGCTCAGGAGTCTTACCTACCTTGTAGCCACCAACTACTGGGATTGATGCTGGAATATCAATTGGGTAGCGATATCCGTGTGAGTAGAGAAATAGTGTGCCTTTAAAGTTAATTGGCACCCACATTACATATTGCGCACCATCTGAGGTTGCGCCAACACATTCTGTGTAGAAGACATAACTTGTGCCATTTGGTTGGCCAGTGTTGTTACAAACTGGACCAGCCGCATTGGCAGTCGTTGGAACTGCTACTAACGCAGTTGTGGTAATTGCTAGCGCGGAAATTAGAGCTAATACGCGCTTCTTCATACTTTGAGTTTTCATGAGTTAGTAGGTATTCCCTTCGCTGGCAACTTAGCGCGCTTTTGGTCGGCCTTGGTCACAGGACCAGTACCAGAATCGGTTGTGTAGATGGTGCGGGTTGCATCAATCGGGACGAGTGCACCAGCCTGGTTATATTTACCAAACCAGAAACCAGTATGTCCTGCATGGCTCTGCTTGCTCACTGCATTTGAGGAGTAAGAAGCGCTCGAAAAACGAGATCCCTTTGTTTCAACCGCATTGATTAGCGACTTGCGGGTTGGGTTCTTACCCGCTGCGCGAAGTGCTTGAACTGTTAATAGTGCAGCATTCATTCCGACTAGTACGTTATTGTCGAAATCAACTCCGCCATTAAATTCCTTATTTACTTCTTGGAAAAGAGCAATATAAGGATCAGTGGTGTCTTGCGCATCTGGTAACCAGGTTGCACCAATTGCGCCATTTAGCAGCGCCTGTGCTTGTGGGTTATTTAATGCGATCTTGATAGTCGTTGCATCAGCACCGACGGAACCAAGAATCCACTGTGGCTTATATCCAGCGGCAGCAGCTACACCAAGTGCGGCAGCAGTTGCAGAGGAAACGCTAAATAGCGTTACCGTCTCGCACTTTGCGCCAGCGAATTTGGTGATCCAAGCTTGAGCGGTCGCTGAGCTCTGGGTTCCAGATACATACTTAATTGTTTCTGCGAAGGTAACACCGGCTGCGGCAAAGCCCTTTGAGGCATCGGCACCGAAGTCATCGTTCTGAACAAGTAAGCAGTTCTTCTTAGAACCAAAATTCTCTTTAATGTATGTGCCAAGGATTTTGCCTTCCATCGCATATGTTGGGAAGTGCATGAAAGAAGTTGGGAACTTCTTAACGTCGGCAAATCCGCTATATCCAGTATTTAGATAGAGCGATGGAATGCCGCGGGATCCAAGACGAACCTTGCTCGCTACTGCGAGGTGATTTGAGGTACCAAGTTGTCCGACTAGGGCAAATACCTCATCTTTTAGAATCAATTCATTGGTCTTGTTGATCGCTTCCTGTGGGATATAGCGATCATCCTTGATGATGAGATTGATTTGGCGGCCATAAACGCCACCGTTGCTATTGATGTAATCGAAGTAAGCCTTCATTGCCGGTGCGACCTTGTTGTAACCAGGAGCTGCAATACCGGTCATCGGCACTGTGATTCCTAGTTTGATCTCATCGGCTGAAACGCCAACTTCTGCGTTGGCTGGCACTGCACTCGCCACCATGGCGAATGAAGTGACAACTACCGCTGCAAGAATGCTCTTCTTGCGTCGTAAGCTGATCATTTATTTCCTTCCATTAAGGGTTTTATCTTCAGTGTTTCGCGTGTTGTTCCCTTCGTTTTCTCATCGCCTCGGCAGGACCGTTTGGCGAGAAGAGAACTGTCAGGATCAACAGCACGCTCACAATGAAGCCTGGCAGATTCGTTGTGATCTTCTCTGAATCACCGAGGCGATGCGAGATCACGTCGGCTATCTCGGGGATCACCACGAGAACTACGGCGCCTAGCATGCTACCTAGGAGGCTGGTTACGCCAGCCAGCACCGCGCCGGTAATTAGGGTGAAAGAGAGGCTTAGCGGAAAGGCGCTCGGCGCGACGATGCTGATCATGCCTAATAGGGCCCCAGCCAGGCCGGCTACGCCTGCGCTAATCGTGAAAGCAAGAATTTTTGACTGGGCAACATTTACGCCGCATAACTGGGCCGCAGTTGGATTGGCTCGCAGCGCCTTCCAAGTTCTACCAAACCTACTGTTGAGTAGATTCCTAAGTAAGAACATGGCAATCAAAACAACCAATGCCGCAATCCAGAAAAACCATTTATATAAAGTAAAACTCTCACCAAATCTTGCGGGTGGCATTCCTGCGTCATAAACCAAACCGGTCTCGCCACCCAGAAAACCAAATTGATTGGCAAGAGTTGGTAATCCAACTGCAAGAGCGAGAGTTGTGCCGGCCAAGTACGGTCCACTTAATCGACCAGCTGCAAAACCTAAAATAAATCCGAATGCAGCAGTTACCAAGATTGACAACAATAACGTGAACCAGAACGGTGATTGCCAGTAAGTTTGAGCGAGCGCTGCTGAGTAAGCACCAACTGCAAGAAATGCGCCGTGGCCGAGCGAAACTTGTCCGCTAAAACCAGTTAACAAAATTATTGAAGCAATCGCTAGCGTTGTAATCGCGATCGTTGCACCTTGATAAACGCGAAGTTCACTAACTCGATCAGCGAGAATCAATAGCGCCCAGCCAAATAAGAAATATGCGATAAATGCCCGGCGCACCGAAAGTTTATGCACTTCGCACCTTCTTAGATCCCAGCAAACCGTTTGGTCTGATTATCAAAGAGAGTAAGAGGACTACAAAGACGGCGGGGAAAATCAAAGTGGTCCCAACGTAATTAAGAACAAATGAAACTCCGATGCCGAGCACTAAGCCACCAAGAACTGCACCTGGCAAACTCTCTAAACCGCCAATTACCGCAGCCACGAAACCAAATACCAGTAACACATCTAGTGAGTTTGGTGAGAGGATGTCGTTAGGTGTAATCAAGACACCAGCAAAGCCGCCCGCAATACCGGCGAAGATCCAACCGATAGTTCTAATTGGTCCAACTCTAATTCCAGCAAGCCGAGCAATCTCAGGTTGGAAGGCAGCTGCGCGAAGTGATAATCCAAGATCGGTTTTCTGGAATATGAACGAGAAGACAATCATCACAATTGCTGAACCGATGATCACCAATAAATTTAATCTAGAAAATGGCAGCGCTTCGCCTCCGATAACAAAACCATCAGTAGATACCGGCGGATAGAAACTTCGATAATCATTGCCCCAGATCATGCCAACGATAGAACGAATAACTCCAAGTAATCCAAGGGTTGCAATTACGGGCGCCAGCGCTGCAACTGGTCCATAATCAACATGCTTGAAGAGCGTGCGCATTAAGAAATATTCCACACCGGCACCAAGTAAAGCGCCGGCGATAACCGCAAAGAGAACTGCTAACCAGAAAACTCCAGTCCGTGTGACAATTTCATAGGCAATATAAGTAGTAAGAATCGCCTGGCCAGCTTGGGCAAAATTGATAACTCGTGTTGAACGCCAAACGAGAACTAGCGCTAACGCCATCAGGCTATAAATCGAACCAAGAGTAAGTCCGATGAGAAGGGTTCCGATGAGATTTCGCATTAGTACCCCAAGTAGGCGGACTTTAGGGCGGGATCTGCCATTAGATCTCGCGCATTTCCCGACGCCACCAATTCGCCGAGATTTAGAATGATTCCCGTATCTGCAATTTCTAACGCGCTCGCCGCGTTCTGTTCTACGAGCACAACTGTCAATCCTAATTCTTTACGCAATTTATCAATCGCAGCAAAAATTTGTTCGATAATTAACGGTGCCAACCCGAGTGAGGGTTCATCAAGTAACAAGAGCTTGGGTCGTGAGACCAGAGCTCGGCCAATTGCGAGCATTTGGCGTTCGCCACCAGAAAGGGTATTTGCGCTCTGTTCCATCCGCTCGCCTAATCTTGGGAATAGCGCAACCACTTCTTCAATTGCGCGGTTTGTACCGGCACGATCTCTGCGCCACAAACCTCCCACTAAAAGATTTTCGTGAACCGTTAACTCTGGGATCACTGATTTACCCTCAGAAACATGGGAAATTCCGCGGCGCACTAAATCTTCAGGGCGCTTTCCTAATATCGAACGTTCCTTCCAGAGCGCGCTGCCACTTGCTGGCGCTTTTAAACCAGAGAGAGTGCGCAACAGGGTCGTCTTGCCAGCGCCATTTGCACCAATTACTGCGGCTAGTTGGCCAATCGGAACTTCAAAACTTACCTGGGTCAACGCACGAATCGCGCCGTGATCAACCGTCAAATTATCTACAAGTAATCCGGTCATTTTGCACCAGCCTGGTGGGTGCCGAGATAGGCGGCAATCACAGCGGGATCATTGCGCACTTGGTCTTTATCGCCCGATGCGATCAATTCGCCAAAGTTCAAAACTGAGATGCGATCACAGATAGACATCACTACATCCATATGGTGCTCGACAATAATGATTGAGGTTGTGCTCTTGAGATTCTTAATTAGCCCATTTAGCCACTCAATATCTTGTGGGCCAAGTCCTCCGGCTGGTTCATCAAGCAGGAGAATTCTTGGCTCGCAAATAAGTGCACGAGCAATTGATACCCGCTTAGTGTCTGGGTAAGCGAGAGTATCGGCACGACGATCGGTAAGGCTTCCAGAATAGGCGCGCTCTAGCGCGCTCTGGGCTCGCTCCCGTAATCGTCGTTCATCTTTTTCAATCGCTCCTAGAAAAGATGAAAATAATCCGGCTTTGGCAAAATAATTTGCGCCCATCATTACATTTTCTTGGACCGTTAAATCTGGAAATAGGCCAACGCCCTGCAAAGTACGGGAGATCCCATGGCCAATTAATTGGTGCGGTTTGGGCCATTTAACTTTCCGCCCGAATAATTCCAACTCACCAGAATCTGGAGTTACTAGACCGGAGAGAGCATTAAAAACCGTAGTTTTACCAGCGCCATTTGGCCCGATTAGCCCGAGGACTTCTCCTTTATGGAGATCGATATTTACATTTGTGAGAGCTTTTAGTCCGCCGAAGCTAACCGAGAGGTTCCTTATAGAAAGGACTCTCTCCTGTGACATCCGAAGCGCTCCTTACTTACTAGATATCTCAACTAGTTTTATCTAGTCGATATAAATTCGCGGAACTCTCGGTCCGATTCGCGTCACAATCTCGTAATTGATGGTTCCGCAAGCCCGTCCCCAAGCGTCGGCAGTGTATCCGGCTGCGTCTTCACCGCCAATGAGATAAACCCAATCTCCCGTCTGCGCTATCGAATCGTTACCTAAATCAACAACGAATTGATCCATAGAAACCCGCCCCAGAATTGGGGCTTTCTGGTTACCGACAAGTACTCCAGCTTCCGCATTTGCGTTACGTGGTACTCCGTCTGCATATCCCATTGCAACCACGCCAACTTTGGTTGGAACTTTTGTGATTGCAGTCCCGCCGTATCCAACCTGAGCGCCGGCTGGGACTTCTTTTACAAGTTGTAACCGCGCCCGTAATTTCATAACCGGTTTCAAACCTAACTTAGTTGAATCACCTAACCGCTCTACATCTGGCGAAAGTCCGTACATCGCAATGCCCATTCTTACTAAATCAAAATGCGAATCTTTATCAATCAAAGTTGCTGCCGAATTACTTAGATGCAAAATCTCAGGTTTAATCCCGAAACCTTCAGCTTCGCCAACCCTGGCTTCGAAATTCTTTAATTGCTCTTTATTAAACGGGTGGCCTGGTTCATCAGCGCGGGCAAAATGTGACCAGATTCCAATCACTTTAACTTTTTCACCTTTTACCAGATCAGAAACTGCATGCAACAACGATCGCCATTCACTTAATGCGCCGCCGCGAGTCATCCCGGTATCGACCTCTAAATGAATCCGGGGAATTACCGATCTCCGTTTTGCTGCTTTCAAAACAGTCTCTAAATGTTCGATAGAAGGAATTGCCAGATCAATTTGGTTGGTGAGCGCCTCGTCGAAATCATCATGAATTGGGGTCAGCCAAGCCAAGATTGGCGCTTTGATTCCGCTCTGACGGAGTTTGATGGATTCTTCAAGGAGACCGGTTCCAAGCCAGGTTGCACCAGACTCTAACGCCCGCTTTGCAATTGGTATTAGGCCATGACCGTAAGCATCGGCTTTTACAACCGCTAATCCATTTGCTTTGCTGCCGGAAAGTAACTGTTTAACATTGGAAGTGAGCGCACCTAAATCAATAATGGCTTCGGCGCGACTCATAGAACAATCCTAAGAGGGTTGGCGTTTCGATGGAATAAATCGATCGATAGCGACCACCAGAATCAAGATTGATCCACCCAAAAATATGCCGCCAATCAAATCCGTCAGCCAATGGGTATTACGCAAGAGTGAAACGATGCTTACTGCGATAGTAATCATCGCGACTAGCCAATAAAGACGGAGCCCTTCAAACGGCTCTCTATGTGTATAGCGGAAGATTATGTAAGCAAAGAGGCCCCAGGTAACTAGAGCATTAGCAACATGTCCACTTGGGTAGGCCATCCCTCCGGAGAACATGCACACATCAAAATCTTCTCGAGCTTTGCACCTTCCAAATCCAATTTTTGCAGCTCCGACAAAGATATTTAGAAAGATTAACGAGAGTATCGAAAGATTAAGCGGCCGCCAAGAATTAAACCTTCTACTCACAAGCAGCACCATTATCAGAAGAATCGAAGCAGTTACCCAACGTAATCCAAGATCGTCAATTCGAAGTATCAGAAAGTTAAGTAACCCAGTAAAATTTGGTCGGTCTACTTCGGCAAAAAATTTATCAACTCGCCAAAGGGTTCCTTCATAAATTAAATCTAGGGTCACTAAAACAAACCCAATAAAAAGCGAACCCGACCAGTTCAACGCGTTCCGCATCTCTTTTTTGCGCTGATCTGGTTGGCTTATTAATTCATCATTCATTCCACCGTCACCGACTTCGCCAAATTTCTCGGTTGATCGACATCGTTACCTCGAGCGACTGCCATCTCGTAAGCAAAAACTTGAAGAGGAACTATTGATAACACTGGTTGTAATAATTCATGCGTGGCCGGAATACGGATAACTTCTGGAAGATCTAGATCAAATTTTGCGTCAGCGATTGCGATGACCTTGGCGCCGCGGGCGATCACTTCTTGAATATTGCTCTTCATCTTTACTGCAATCTCACTACTCTCCGGCGGCATGATTGCGATGACCGGGGTTCCGGATTCAATCAACGCTATCGGGCCATGCTTCAGTTCTCCACCGGCAAATCCCTCAGCATGCATATATGCCAACTCTTTTAATTTAAGCGCCCCCTCTAGGGCTGCTGGATAACCGACATGTCTTCCAAGGAATAGGACTGATGTCGCATCTTTATAGCCTCGAGTTAATTTGCGAAGTGGTTCAACGGTCTCCAAGATTTCTTCAATCTTGTTGGGAAGCGCAAGCAACTCAGGAACTATGTTTGGGGTCGATATTCCTTTGCGTCTTGCAAAATCCAACGCCAATAAATAAATCGCAATTATCTGGGTAAGCAAAGCTTTAGTAGAAGCCACCGCAATTTCTGGGCCAGCATGGGTGTATAGAACGGAATCAGACTCCCGCGGAATAGTAGAACCTATGGTGTTACAGATTGAGATGGTTTTTGCTCCTAAAGATCTTGCGTGACGCAACGCCATCAAAGTGTCCATAGTCTCACCGGATTGGGAAATTGTGATGACTAGAGTCTTATTTGATAAAACTGGTTTGCGGTATCGGAATTCTGAGGCAAGTTCAACATCAACCGGAGTCTTCGTCCACTCTTCTAATGCATATTTACCGATCAAGCCTGCGTGATAAGCAGTGCCACAAGCCAGAACTAGAATTCGTTCAAAATCCGCCGCAATACTGGCTAACTCTGGTACTTCAACTTTGTCGTCTTTAATCTTTCCTAGCAAGGTATCAGAAACCGCTTTCGGTTGTTCGTAAATTTCTTTCAACATAAAATGTTGGAAACCGCCGCGTTCGGCAGCTTTTGAATCCCAGGTAATTTCATAGGCTTTTGGAGTTATTTTCTTGCCAGCCAAATCTGTAACTACTACGTGGCTTGGAGAAACTTCGACGACTTGATCTTGGCCGAGCTCTAACGCGTTCTTCGTGTATGAAATAAATGCAGATACATCAGAGGCAAGGAAATTCTCACCGTTTCCTACTCCTACAACCAGCGGGGAATTACGCCTTGCCCCAACCACAACTTCCGGATCATCCGAATCAATGGCAAGTAACGTAAATGATCCCCGCAATCTTTTACATACCAGGCGCATCGCATCTGCCAGCTTTTTTGTACTTTTTAATTCTTCGGCGAGAAGAAAGGCAACCGATTCAGTATCGGTCTCAGACTTAAATGTATGTCCGCGCCGTTGTAGTTCCTCTTTTAGCTATAAGTAATTTTCGATAATCCCATTATGAATTACGGCAATTTTCCCCGTCTCGTCTATGTGAGGATGGGCATTTACATCTGTCGGTCCACCATGAGTTGCCCAGCGAGTATGTCCAATTCCAGTGCGGGCTTTACTTTCACTTTTGACGGCCGCTTCAAGATTATTTAATTTGCCGGCCTTTTTAGCAATTAATAGCGGCTGATTTGGTTGATCAACTAGCGCAATTCCGGCGGAGTCATATCCCCGATATTCCAAACGTTTCAAACCTTCAAGAATTCTAGATAGCGCAGGATTCGGCCCGGTGTAACCGATAATCCCGCACATCACTTACTCCTTAATTGTTACCTAGTTTCTATAAGGCAAGCTCTGAATTTACTAATTTAGCGAGTGATTGAACGAATTCATCGGCTTTATTTGGATTTGCCGCTTCAATCATGACTCGAATCACTGGTTCCGTGCCTGATGCACGTAATAGAACTCGGCCAGCTTCACCTAATTCCGTTTCAATCTCGCGCACCTTATTTTGAATATTCGTATTGCTTGCTAAGCCATCTTTAGCGACGCCTGTTACATTTATAAGAACTTGTGGGTAGCGAGACATAAATGCCGAAAGTTCATGAAGTGATAACTTTCGTCTCACCAATTCAGAGATTAGATGGAGCGCGGTAAGAATCCCATCCCCCGTGATCGAAAATTTGCGCATAATAATATGGCCAGATTGTTCTC
>JBJTUU010000082.1:0-4165 GCA_046080845.1 Actinomycetales bacterium
CACTGAAAGTTGCTGGAAGCTGAGGAATAAAACCAGCAGATAGGGAGTGAGTTTTGATCTCATGGTGTGAAATTAAGGCTTGAAATTCGCTTGAAGTTCGAAAAATTGGTTTATGTGTAAAACTTATCGTTATGGCGGCGCGTGATGGAGATGGCTGGATTGAATGTAGATGCGGCCTAAAACATTGGGGTAGACATGGCGCAGCCGGACTATTACTTTTCCGCGGTGAAGAAGTATTGCTGCAACATCGCGCTCCATGGGTACATAACGGAGATACCTGGGGAATTCCTGGAGGTGCGCGCGACTCTCACGAAACCGCGCAGGAAGCGGCATTTCGAGAAAGTTTTGAAGAGACTGGGATCAACTCCGACGGAATCACTACAGTTTTTAGCCATTTAGATGACCATGTTGATTGGCGCTATGAAACTATCGTCGCCAAAGTCTCTGGTGAGACTGGCGAATTTCAAAAGAACCATGAAACCGTCGATTTACGCTGGTTCAACTTCTCCGAAGTAGGGTCGACCGTTCTACACCCAAGTTTTTCAAAGAGCTGGCCAACGCTTCATAAACTATTACTCCAGCACCTCGCCTAGTTTCTTATGTTACTTATATTGCTGATGCAACCTACGTAAAGATTCGCGAACCACAGCGCTATCGCTAGTTCGCCATAAAGGTGGCATCGAGTTAAGCAAGATTGATCCATATCGCTTATTAACAATGCGCGAGTCCAAAATCGCGACTACTCCCTTATCATCCACCGATCGAATCAATCTGCCGGTTCCTTGCGCGAGAAGGAGTGCTGCTCGCGGTAGCGATACTTCCATAAAGCCAGAACCTCCAGCAGCATCTACTTCTTTGGCGCGAGCTGATAGAACTGGATCATCTGGTCTTGGGAATGGAATTCGATCAATTGCAACCAGCGTGCATGAAGGTCCTGGAACATCGACTCCCTGCCAGAGACTTAGCGTGCCGAGAAGAATTGATGTGGCATCTGCCGCAAATTGCTCAACTAGAGCACCTGCGCTGTCGCCTTTTCGTTGCGTGATGATACGTATCGGCAATTCTGCGAGTACGCGCCGAAGATGTTCATCTGCCATTTCCACGCCACGCCAAGAAGAAAAGAGCGCCAAGGTGCGACCTCCGGCAGCATCGATGAGCTCCCCTAATTCAACGAGAGCTTCTTTACTGGGGCCATCTCTTCCTGGCTCAGGAAGCGTTTTGGGAAGGTAAAGCATTCCCTGATTAGCAAAATCAAAAGGTGATCCCACATCCATGGTTTGCACATTTGTCGGGTCAATATTGGAATTAACTTCTTCTTCGCTCTCTGAATTTGCTGAGATCCCGAGATTCTTGGCAATTGCATTGAAGCTATTTCCAACCGTGAGAGTGGCACTGGTTGCAACTACCGGTGTTTTTGTAAATAGGTTCTCTTTCAGTACGGAAGATACTTCAAGCGGAGCCAAGTAGAGCGTGGCAAAATTTGGCTCGATCCAAAGGACTGATCCCTCCCCCGTTCTTAGAAGCTTGGTACTCGTGGTCTTGATTTCATTTATCGCTCCTTTAACGCGCGCCCGTTCTGCAAGTGCATCTGAGTCAACGACGGCTTCATCGGCATTTATTGCGGCGACAACAGATTCGCATGCCTCCTTTAAGTTTCGAACCGGTGCGTAAAGTGAATCTGGTAGCTCTGCGAGGCGCCGGTCTTCTACGCCACTTATAGAAAATTCTCGCGCAAAATCGGAGAGAGCATCGCCAAACTTTTCGCCGGCCTTTACAAAGTTCTCGGCTAGCTTTCCGGGAAGGTGCCTTCGCAACATGTTGGCCGCTCGATTAACTCGACCTGCGGTTAACTCTTCGGTTACGGCTTGAGTAGTTCGATCCATAAATTCGTGCGCCTCATCCAAAATCACAGCATCGCGTTCTGGCAAAATTGGGTGAGAATCAACAATCTCAATTGCAAGTAAGGTGTGATTGGTTACGACGATATCGGCAGTTTGAGCTTTGGCTTTCGCGCGAACCGCAAAGCATTCTGAGCCAAATGCGCAATCATCCGCGCCTAGACATTCTCTGCCAGATGTTGAGTTGGCCAACCAGACTCTTCGATCTACCTCTGGAGCGTCATCGCGATCGCCACTTATCCCAGGCTTACTTGCCCAATCGCGGAGGCGCTTGGCATCCTTTTCTAGAGTCGAAACTTCTAACAGAACTTCGCCATCTGGCTGTTCTTCCATAACACTCATTTTCTGCAGACAGAGATAGTTACCTACCCCTTTGTAAACAGCGAAGGAGATCTCTCGATTTAATACTTTCTCTAGCGCGCTTTTAACTCTAGGTAGATCTCGTTCAACTAGTTGTCGTTGCAGGGCCAAAGTCGCAGTTGCAACAAGGACTCGCTTGCCGTGAACCAGCGCTGGGACGAGATAGGCAAGGGATTTTCCGGTGCCAGTCCCGGCTTGAACTAAAAGATGATGGCGATCTGAGAGCGCATTAGCGACAGCTTCTGCCATCTTTAGTTGGCCAGAACGCGGCGAACCATTGATGGCAGTGACTGCTGCATCTAACGCTTCTCTAACTCGCTCTAGGCTCACTATTGAACCTTAACCGAGTAGCTAAGCGAGGTAGAGATTAACTACAACCGGATGTTGAACCGCAACCTTCGCAGACATAGCAGGCGCCTGATGCCCGCATCTTCACTCCGCAGGTTACACAAAGTGGCGCATCTGACTTAACACCAGAAATCTTCTCTAGAAGTTCTATCGAAGATCCGACGTTAATCGGCGCTGCTTCAATCTTTACTTCAACCGGCTTGGTTTCAATCTTTGGTGCGGCTACTGGCGCTTCTATTGGTTGCGCCTTCGCGTAATCACCATTGTCTAATGAGTTGGCTCGCTCTGCGGAGGTAAAGATTCCGTAGGCGGAGCGAACGTCGTGTGGCAGATAATCCAGAGCTAATCTACGGAAGATGTAATCCATCATCGACTGAGCCATTCGAATATCTGGATCATCGGTCATGCCAGCTGGTTCGAAGCGTGAGTTGGTGAACTTCTGGACGTAGGTTTCGAGTGGAACTCCATACTGGAGTCCAACGGAAACTGCGATTGAGAAGGCATCCATCACACCGGCAAGAGTTGAGCCTTGCTTACCAAGCTTTAGGAAGATCTCGCCGAGTTGGCCATCTTCATAAGTTCCTGCGGTCATATAACCCTCGGCGCCACCTATAGCAAACGAAGTAGTTTTCGATGGTCGTGACTTTGGAAGTCTCTTGCGAGTTGCAGGGGCGGGTGCTGAAACTTCAGCGGTATCGCTCTTTGGGGTCGCCTTAGCATCAGAGAGAGGTTGGCCAACTTTGCAGTTATCGCGATAGATCGCGATTGCTTTAAGGCCTAATTTCCAGCCTTCGTAATAAACCTCTTCTACCTCTTCGATGGTGGCGTCAGCAGGCAGATTCACCGTCTTGGAGATAGCGCCAGATAGGAATGGCTGGCAAGCCGCCATCATTCGAACGTGGCCCATTGGCGCAATCGATCTAGCACCGAGCGCGCAATCGAAAACATCATAATGTTCTGGCTTCAAACCAGGGGCATCAATTACATGGCCATTCGCGGTGATGTATTCGACTATCGCCTCAATTGTTTCTTCGGTATAGCCAAGCTTTCGAAGCGCTTGTGGAACCGTTAAGTTAACAATCTGCATGGAACCGCCACCCACGAGTTTCTTGAACTTAACCAATGAGAAATCGGGCTCGATACCAGTGGTATCGCAATCCATCATCAATCCGATGGTTCCGGTTGGTGCAAGAACTGAAGCTTGCGCGTTGCGCCATCCATTCTTTTCACCAATCGCAAGGCAGCTATCCCATTGCTTATTTGCCTCGGTCCATACGTCGCGATCTAGCGTTGATACCGACTTTGCAGATAGCGATGCGGCTTGATGCTTCTTCATGACCCGGGTGTGTGGAGCAGCGTTTCGTGCAAACCCTTCATAAGGGCCAACGATTCCGGCGATTTCTGCGGAACGTCGATAAGAAGTTCCTGTCATCAGAGAGGTAATTGCGCCAGCTAGCGCGCGACCACCATCGGAATCATATGCAAGTCCAGATGCCATCAATAGAGCGCCGAGGTTTGCGTATCCAATTCCTAGTTGGCGATATGCGCGTGTAGTTACG
>JBJTUU010000083.1:0-6946 GCA_046080845.1 Actinomycetales bacterium
TACGCCGTATTTTTCTACCTCAGTAATTTTTGGTGCACTATTAAGCGACATCAATGCTCCGTTCATTGAATTTGAGGAAGCTTGGGATTGAGGCTACTCCACCCGCTAGCAATTTCAAGGTCTTTCCCCTAGATTTCCAACTACTTTCATGCAACTGAGTTAAGAAAGGCGCCATGGATTCGGTAGAACAAGTTAGAAGTGCAGCTAATATTCTCGTTGATCATTTCGGCGCTGGCCGTGTTAAAGAATATTTCGCCTGCTTTGCACCAGATGCTGACTTTATTTTTTACACACACCCAGAACGCCTTGCATCACGCGCCGCATACGAAGCGCTCTGGAAGAGTTGGGAAACTGATTTTGGGTTTAAAGTAAATAGCTGCAAGAGTTCAAACCAGGCAATCAAAATCGTAAACAACAATCTCGCCATCTTCACTCACGACGTAACCACCAGCATCACAAATAACGATGGCACCGATACCGTAAAAGAACGTGAAACTATCGTCTTTTCATTAGCAGGTGATCGCTGGGTAGCAATCCACGAACACCTCTCACCAGCAAGTTAGAGCTGAATTACCTTGCTACTCACGATTAAATCGTGAACTGTTCGTCGATCATCTCGGAAGATAAATAGCGAATCCACCACAAAGGTGATTCCATTTGATGCTGATGAAGCGATTCCACCAGCGCCCCATTTAACGACCGCTTCTCGCAACAACATCTGAATCCAAGTAAAAGGCAGATCCGTCTTTGAACTCACTACAACCTGTTTCATCAATCGCTTTGCCGGAGTCTGTCCGGTCTGCCAAGTGAAGAAGGACCAGATCAACCAACCAATAAACAAGGTAACAATCGCCAGACCCATATCAACAAAGAACGCACCAAGTCGCGCTTGCGGTGAAGCTAATGGCTTCACAACTGCAAATGTTTCAGTCTCTTCCATCCCCAAATCCTATTCCAAGAATTGATTACGCTTTGGCTATGCGCCGGTTAATTCTCATCTTCCTCACAGCCGCTTTAACTCTCTCAAACGTTCCGACTCGCGCCGATGTAACCATATCCTCTGTAACCGACGGCGACACCGTAAAACTCAGCGATGGCACTTCAGTTCGCCTTCTCCAAATAGATACTCCAGAACTTCGTGGCAACGAGTGCTACGCAGTCGAAGCGCAGAAAGCTCTTGCCAAACTTCTTAATCGAAGTGGCAAAATTTCGCTGATCCCGGATCCTGACCTTGACCAAGTTGATCGGTACGGTCGAATACTTCGATATTTATTTATTGGGAAACGAAATATAAATTTAGAAATGGTACGCATTGGCGCAGCATCACCATATTTTTATCGGGGCGAGCGAGGACGCTTCTCCGAGAAACTTATGGCAGCTGCGGAGTCTGCCCGCGCCAACAGACTTGGACTTTGGGGCGCTTGTTCAAGGGTTGTTCTTAACCCCAACCGCGCTCTAGAGACCCATTTGGACTAGTGAGTTCTGGCATTTGATGAAAGTATTCGCTACCCATTCCAATGTATCGGGGACTACCCATTACGGGAACTAACAAGGAGGATGAATGAGACCCTCTCGAAAACTCGCGGCTCTCGTTGCACTTAGCTTTTTGCTAAGCGCGTGCGGTAGCGGAGGTTCAGATAGCGGATCAGGTTCAGGTACCGACGGAAAAGAAGGCGTACTTGCACCATACGATGCAACAAAAGCTGGTGGAACATTACGTCTAGTTGCTAAAGGTGCAGCTGGAACGCTCGATCCACACATTAACTACACACTTCAATTCTGGCAGCTCTATCAGGCAACTTACGACGGTCTACTTGCATTCCGCAAAGTAGATGGTCCACGTTCCTTTGAGACTGTCCCAGATCTCGCCGAAGCTCTACCAGAGCTAAGTGATGGCGGAAAGACTCTTACTTTCACACTCCGTAAGGGAATTAAATTCTCTGATGGTCGCGATGTGACAGTTAAAGATGTCAAAGCCTCTTACGAGCGAATCTTCAAAGTTTCTTCACCTACTGCAGGTGGTTTCTATAACGGAATCATCGGTGCAGATAAGTGTCTAGAGAAACCAGCAACTTGTAATTTAGATCAAGGTGTCATAATCGATGAAGCAACCAACCAGATTGTTATTAAGTTGACTGCTCCCGATGCAACCATCAATTACAAACTTGCTTTGCCACACGCTTCCATCCTTCCAGCGGATGCACCATCTAAGGATGCGGGAACTACTCCGATCCCAACCACTGGCCCATACATGTTCCAGTCATATGACCCGAACAAGGAATTGAAGTTGGTACGTAATCCAAACTTCAAAGAGTGGAACCGCGAAGCACAACCTGCTGGTTATCCAGATGAAATTGTTTACTCATTTGGCCTAACTGCAGAAGCTCAAGTAAATGCGATTAAGAACGATCAGGCTGACTGGATGCTCGATCCAATCCCAGCGGACCGGTTATCTGAACTTGGAACAGAACTTCCAGATCAGATCAAGATCCATACCTTGACCGCGATGTGGTACCTACCAATGAACGTAAATATCGCACCATTTAATAATGTGAAGGCGCGTCAAGCAGTTAATTACGCCCTTGATAGAAATGCCATGGTGAAGATATTCGGTGGCGAACAACTCGCCTCACCTGCTTGTACCTTCTTGCCACCAGGATTCCCTGGACACAAGGACTTCTGCCAGTACACCAATGGCGCTTCGGTTGAAGCACCAGCACAAACTTGGGCTGAGCCAGATATCGAGAAGGCAAAGCAACTAGTTCAAGAATCTGGAACTGCAGGCGCCAAAGTTGGCGTCGTTGTCTCTGATGATGAAGTGAATAAGGCAATGGGCGAGTATGTACAGTCAGTACTCAACCAGATTGGTTACAAGGCAACCTTGAAGCCAATCTCATCCAACATTCAATTCACTTATATCCAGAACACTAAGAACAAGGTACAAATCTCGGTAACTCAGTGGTACCAAGACTTCCCAGCTGCGATGGACTTCTTGTACATCCTGCTTGGTTGCGAATCCTTCGTTCCTGGTTCTGATTCATCGATCAACATGGCCGGTTACTGCAATAAGACCATTAACGAGCGAATGATCGCTGCGATGGATCTTGGCGTTACCGATCAAGAAGCTGCGAATAAAGAGTGGGGCGATATTGATGAAGCCGTAATGGCCGAGTCACCAGTCGCAGTAGCTTTCACACCAAAGCAAGTGGATTTCCTCTCTGCTCGTGTGAAGAACTACAACTTCTCAAAGCAGTTCTATATGTTGGTTAGCCAGCTACAAGTTAAGTAGTTGAATGACTACGGCCGGACCAGCGCTCGAACTCTCTTCCGAGAGTCCAGGCAAGATTGCCTTTCGAACGCTGGTTCGCGACCGTAGAACTTGGATTGCCGCTTCACTCTTAACTTTAATTGTTGCGTTAACTCTTGCAGCTCCGTTTTACGCGGCATCAATCTCTAAAACCGATCCCTTCGTTTCTACGATTAATGGCACTTTTATTCTTGATGGCAAAGAAGTTGCTGTCTTACAACAATCCACCGAAGGTCTTGGCCTAGGTGTAAATCCGATCGGACCGACTTGGCAGATTGGCCCGTATTTTCTCGGCGCCGATAACCAGGGTCGCGATGTTGCAGCGCGCTTACTTTATGGCGGCACTAATACTCTTTTAATTGGATTTGCTTCTGCGGCGTTAACTCTTTTCCTTGCCACCATTCTTGGAATTGTTGCTGGTTACTCCGGTCGAGCCGTGGATTCAGTTATCTCAAGAATTCTCGATGTAATTTGGGCATTTCCGGTTTATCTTCTTTCAATTTCACTCTCAGTTGTACTTCTGACCAGCGGATTCAAATGGGGGCCGATCTCACTTGAAGCCGGCTCGCTTTATTTACCGATTTTGATTATCGGACTGGTTTATATCCCGTATGTCGCACGACCAATTCGAGGCCAAGTTCTCGCGCTGCGTGAGCGCGAATTCGTTAAGGCCGCTATCGGTAGTGGTGCGAAAAACGGCACCATTATTTTCCGAGAGATTCTTCCTAATGTAGTTCCAAGCGTTTTGGTCTTTATTCCATTGATGGTCTCACTTGCGATGTTGACTGAGTCGGCGCTCTCGTTTCTTTCAATCGGAGTTCAACCACCCGATGCTTCTTGGGGAACCATTATTCGCGATGGTTTAGGTTTGCTTTATACCCGTCCACTTGTGGCGCTACTCCCGGGTTTAATGATTGTGATTACTGCCGTTTCACTTAACTTGATGGGCGATGCAGTTCGCGATGCGCTAGACCCCAAAGCGCGATTGCGCGGTGCTTTTTGACCAATTTTCTTTTGAAGCGCTTAGCTTCGATGGTCTTTGTGCTCTTCTCAATCAGCGTCTTGGTATTTCTAATCTTCTTTGCAACACCGGGCGTTGATCCAGCGGCGCGAATCGCTGGCCGTAACGCCGATCAACTTACTTTGCAACAAGTTCGGGCGACCTTAGATCTAGATAAGCCACTCCCAATTCGATATCTCTCGATGATGAATCATCTTTTCATCGAACGAGATTTAACTTCTTATGTAAATCGTGGGGCTGAAGTTTGGCCACAAGTTACCCAAGCAATTCCGGCAACTCTCTCACTCGTATTTGGCGCCGCCATTATCTGGTTAATTCTTGGACTTGGCCTCGGTATTTACGCAGCTGGCATGCGAAAGTCCTGGATCGATCCGGCAATTGGAATCTTAGGGATTATCGGCGTATCGCTTCCGGTTTATTGGTTAGGTGAAGTGGTAAATCTTGTAACTCAAGGAAAATTACATGACACATTTTTTAGTTGGGTACCGCCACTTGGTTATGTGCCATTTACCGAAAGCCCGACCGGTTGGTTCCTTGGGTTGTTATTTCCGTGGCTAACTCTCTCTATTCTTTACGCCGGTATTTATATCCGAGTTGTGCGCAATGAAATCGTCGGTTTGATGCAAGAGGATTACATCAAAACCGTGCGCGCCAAGGGCGCCGGTGATCGCCGGGTATTAATCAGGCACGCTAGTCGGATGAGCATGATCCCTGTCGTTTCACTCTTCGGCTTAGATTTTGGCGCGCTAGTTGGTGGTTCTGCGCTACTTACTGAAGTTGTCTTTGGTATTCAAGGTATCGGCAGACTTACCTTCACCGCTCTACAAAACTTCGATCTACCGCTAATTATGGCAACCGTTATGTATGCCGCATTCTTCATCGTGATCGCAAATGCCATCGTCGATGTTTTATATGCCTGGTTAGATCCGCGGGTGCGCGTTGGCCGATAACTTGCTTGAGGTTAAAAACCTCTCTGTCTCATTTAAAACTCGACGCGGCACAGTTCGCGCAGTTCGCGATCTCTCGTTCACACTTAAGCGCGGCGAAGTGCTCGGCATCGTTGGTGAATCTGGATCCGGTAAGAGCGTCTCGATGAACGCGGTTATGGGGCTAATTCAAGATCAAAATGCTGAAATCACCGGAGAAGTTATCTTTGATGGCGTTGATCTTCTAAAGAAGAGCGATGAAGAGCTCCGCGCAATTCGCGGAAAAGATATTGCGATGGTCTTCCAAGATCCGATGACTGCGTTAACCCCGGTCTACACAATTGGTTGGCATATCCGCGAACAGATCCAACTCCATAGCGATATCTCAAATGATGCCGCCCACAAACGCGCCATCGAACTTCTTGAAGAAGTCGGTATCCCAGACCCAGATAAACGAGTCGATCAATATCCCCATGAATTCTCCGGCGGTATGCGGCAGCGCGCAATTATTGCGATGGCGCTATCACTAAACCCGAAATTACTTATCGCCGATGAACCAACCACCGCCCTTGATGTAACTATCCAAGCCCAAATCTTGGAGCTACTAGAGCGGCTACGAAAGAGCCACAACTCTTCTATCATCATCATCACCCACGATATGGGCGTGATCTCGGAACTTTCTTCAGAAGTTCTAGTTATGTATGCCGGGCGAATGGTGGAGCGTTCTAGTAAGAGTTCACTCTTCTCTAATCCGCGCCATCCATATACAAAAGGTTTAATGAATTCGGTGCCACGAGTAGATCGCGATCGCACCTCTCGCCTTGAAACCATCGCCGGCCAACCAGCCTCTATTTTGAATTTACCAAGTGGTTGCGCCTTTCGAAATCGCTGTCCGTTAGCGCACGCCGCTTGCGAAGAAATTCCACCCTTTAAATCAGATGTAAGTGGCCATGGCGCAGCTTGTTTCTTAGTTGAATCAGGAGCGGTGCGATGAGCGAACTCTTAAAAGTTAATCACCTCTCAAAGATTTATCAATCGAGCGGCGGCCTCTTTGATAAGAAAGCCAAAGTTTCTGCGCTCCAAGATGTCTCATTCACCTTAGCCAAAGGCGAGACCCTAGGCATCGTCGGTGAATCCGGTTGCGGTAAATCAACCCTCGGTCGAATAATTTCTCGCCTTGATACCCCAACTACCGGTGAAATTATCTACAAAGGTGAAGACCTCGCTAAGAAATCCCTTGCAAAACTCCGCCCGCTTCGCAAAGAGATTCAATTTATTTTCCAAGATCCCTACGCATCACTTAACCCACGTCGCCAAATCGGCGCCATTATTGAAGAGCCGATGCGAATTAATGGCCTCGCCAAAGCAGAACGCCAAGCCCGCGCCCTTTCCTTACTTGAGAAAGTTGGACTCGATAAAGATTCTTACGAGCGATATCCCCATGAATTCTCCGGGGGCCAACGCCAACGCGTGGTAATTGCGCGCGCACTTACCTTGCAACCTGAATTAATCATCGCTGATGAACCAGTCAGCGCCCTGGATGTCTCAATCCAAGCCCAAGTACTAAATCTCTTTAAAGAGCTACAAGAAGAGTTGAAATTAACTTATATCTTCGTCGCTCATGATCTTGGCGTGGTTCGCCATATCTCAGATCGAATTGCCGTTATGTATCTCGGAAAAATCGTTGAGATC
>JBJTUU010000084.1:0-14499 GCA_046080845.1 Actinomycetales bacterium
GGATTATCTTCAACGACAAAAATCTTCTCTTCCCGACAAATATCTAAAATTTCACTCCGGCGCGAACTTGGCATCGTGACACCGCTCGGGTTTTGATAATTAGGTATCAGATAAATGAATTTAATCCGCAATCCTTGGTAGCGCAGCGTCTTTATGGCATCGCGGAGCGCATCCGGGGAGAGGCCAAATTGGTCGATTTCAACATGGACTACTCGGGCTTCATATTGCGCAAAGGTGCCAAGGGCGCCCACATAAGAAGGTGCTTCCACCAGAACAATGTCGCCGGGATCGATAAAAATTCGCGAGATTAAATCCAGTGCTTGTTGGGATCCAGTGGTTACCAAAATGTCGTCTGGGTTGGCCCGAATTCCTTCCAAGGCCATCACATCGCAGATCTGTTCTCGCAGTTTTGGGTGGCCCTGGCCGCTGCCATATTGGAGCGCTTCTTCGCCGTGTTCGCGAACCAACTTTTCCACCAAGGTGCCCATCACATCCATCGAAATCGCAGAAAGGTTGGGCATGCCACCAGCTAGCGAAACAATCTCCGGGCGAGAGGCGACCGCGAAAAGTGAGCGAATCTCACTCGGTTTCATCTGGGCGGCGCGATGGGCAAATCGTTCCTGGAGGTTTTCCGGCGCGTGAGTTTGGTAGCGCTGCGTCTCAGACATCCGCAGATTCTCCCACAAGCAATCGCAGAGTGATTACAAGTTTCGCAATCCGGCGCGACGCAGATCTTCGATGCGCAACGTTCCAGTCTTGGCATCTTCTTCGGCCGATAGAAATAGCCGTTGAATTGCAATTACTAAACCTTCCGCAATGGTGTCGCGAAATGAAGAATCCGCAAGTCGCGCGGCATCTTTTGGATTTGTTAAGTAACCCAATTCCAGGCGAATAGTCGGGGCTTTAGTGAGTCGTAACAAATCCCAAGTTTTCGCGTGGGTTCGATTATTTGCGAGATCAGTTCGAGCACAGAGTTCGCGTTGCGCCAAAGTAGCAAATCGCTCACCTACGAGTGAGTGAATGCCGTGTTGATCGCTCCCGTAAAAGTAAGTAGATACGCCGTGAGCCTTTTCATTTCGGTAATTATCAATCCCAATCGAGATAACTAAGTCGGCATCGGTGTTATTCGCAAAAGCAATTCGCTCGGCTTCACTCGGGCTAGTGGTTTTACCGCGTGTGAGAAAGACAGCAACACCGAGGGCGATTAATCGGCCTTCAATCTTCTCCGCAATATCAAAGGTTAGAGCTGCGATTTCTTCGCGCGGACTTGGGTCGAGAACAATTACTTTATCGGCAAGCGCTGGGCCACGTTTGACCCGATCTGCTTGTGCGCGCAGTTCGGTGGGCGCGCCGCCAGTAACAGTGCGCATTAGGCGCATCAACGAAATTATGGTTCCCGGACCACAGATTCCATCTTGGGTGGCTCCAACCGAACGTTGAAAATCAAGAACTGCTTTCTCGGTAGTTGGTCCAAAAATGCCATCAACTCGACCAGAGTTGAAACCCATTTCAATTAAACGAGATTGCAGAGTCGCAACATCATCGCCATGCATATTTGGTTCTTGTAATTTCAAAGTGCGATCGCCGAGTTTCCAGCGCGCTTCCTCTAGAGCTTTTTCAGTTGGAGAATCAATTTCACCGGAGACCGATAGGCCGCGCGCTTGTTGAAAGGCGCGCACCGCATCAGTTACTTCTTGATTAAAGCGATCTGTGGTGTTCTCTAAAAAGCCAAGGCGATGCAGAGTGCTAGTTACAGCAGTTACTAGATCCCCGCGATCGGGTTTCATTAGCCGAGGTATTCAGACAATTCGCGAACTAGAGCTGGTTTGGGACGTGCGCCAACGATGCTTTTTACAACCTGGCCACCAATAAAGACATTCATCGTTGGAATCGAGCTGATCCCATACTTCATTGCAATTGAGCCCTCTTCATCGGTATTTAGCTTCACAACCTTGATCTTGCCGGAGTATTCATTAGAGATCTCTTCCAAGATTGGCGCAACCGCGCGGCAAGGTCCACACCATTCAGCCCAGAAATCAACTAATACCGGGGTGGCGCTCTTTAATACGACATCGCCAAAGTTCGCTGCAGTTACTTTCTCGGTTGCCATGGTTTCTCCTTATTTCGTTTTATCTATGGTCGAACTCTAATGCCCGCTTAGGAATCGTTCTGCATCAAGGGCGGCTTGGCAGCCAGATCCAGCGGCGGTGATTGCTTGGCGATAGGTGAAATCAACTAGGTCGCCACAGGCAAATACTCCTGGGAGGTTGGTCTTTGTGGTGCGTCCAACAACTTCAACATAACCCTCGCTATTTAAAGTTACTTGTCCCTTAACCAATTCACTTCTTGGTAGATGGCCAATTGCGATAAATAAACCAGTAAATTCGCGAACGCTTTCTTCGCCAGTTACGGAATTCTTCAATTTCAAACCGGTAACTTTATCTTCGCCAAGTACATCGAGAACTTCAGTATTGAAAAGGAATTCAATCTTAGGATTATTTTTAGCGCGCTCCACCATAATCTTGGAGGCTCTAAATGAGTCGCGGCGGTGAATCAAAACGACTTTTGTGGCAAATTTCGTGAGGAAGTTAGCCTCTTCCATAGCTGAATCCCCACCACCAACGACTGCAATAACCTGTTCGCGAAAGAAGAAACCATCGCAAGTTGCGCACCAAGATACGCCTCTACCGGATAACCGCTTCTCATTAGTTAGGCCTAACTCTTTGTAGGCCGATCCCATCGCAAGGATTACCGATTTAGCGCGGATTGTGTTCCCAGAACCATCTACCAATTCTTTTACGGGACCATCAAGTTTCATCGAGACAATGTCATCGGTTACTAAATTAGCGCCGAACCGGAGGGATTGCTTGCGCATCTGTTCCATTAAGTCTGGTCCCATGATGGCATTTTCAAATCCTGGAAAATTTTCTACTTCGGTGGTGTTCATCAAGGCGCCACCTGCGGTGACTGAACCTTCATAAACAACTGGATTTAATTGGGCGCGCGCGGTGTAGATCGCTGCGGTGTAACCGGCTGGACCTGAACCAACTACAACTACATCCTGCACCTTTGCGTAATCCACGCTCACTATCGCACCCTATCTATTCGCCAACTACTTACTTCGCCGCAAAACTACTTCTAACGCCTCGCTAATTTCTCGAATTCGCCAGAGCTTTCCGAAAAGAAAATAGAGAACCGTGGTAGCAGTTAGAACCAATCCCAGCTCGATCAAATTCCCGGTGTGACCGAGGGCACGAGATAGGAGTGAAACCAGCAGCACCGCACTGCCGGCAGCGAGAGAGACTCGCAGATAAAAGAGCAATTCTTTAGCTAATAAGAGCTTTCCAGTAAATCGTGCCAACAGGGCATCCGTAACAAATAATCCAACCCAGTAACTAATTGCAAATGCAATCGCTAGGCCGATTACAACGCGCTCTGGCTGCCAAATTGCGAAGAAGATTAGGGAGGCTGCAACTGCGACGATATTTGTAATTAAAGTTGAGATAAATTGGTATTTAGTATTTTCAAAGGCATTTAACGCTCTGATCCCAACTAAGTTCATCGAGAGTGGGATTGCACCAAAGGCAAATCCTGCAAGTACTTTGCCGAGGTATTCCGCGCTGGCTTCATCGATTCCGAAAAATAAGGATTTACCAATCAATGTTCCAAAAGCAAAGAAGGCGAAGGAGGCCGGCACGGCAATGATTGCAACTAACCGGAGCGCATGGCGAATTTCAGCGCGAAGTTCCTCGCGCTTTTCATCAAGAACTAATTTAGAAAGGCGTGGCAAAATTGCGGTCACAATCGAGATAGTTGCGATTGAATGGGGCAACATCAAAATCAAATATGCATTTGCGTACGGGGTGTAGCCAACACCGTAATTAATCCCAGAGTTTATCGCGCTTAAACCCGACCTTGTGGCGAGGTTTACTGTAACCAAGAAACCTAATTGGGAAATTAGTACCGATAATAATGTCCAACTTCCCAACCTAAGAGATTTACCTAGTCCACTATCGCGCCAATCAAACCGGAGGCGAAGCTCTAAACCAGATCGTTTTATATATGGAATAAGAATGAGAGCCTGAATGGCAATTCCAAGAGTTGTACCTATACCAAGAACTAATACTTGTTGATCGGTGATCGTTCCGATCGAAAGTTCATCGGTGACCGAGAGAAAATAAGCAAAAAGTGCGATTACAACCAAGTTATTTGCAATCGGCGACCACATCATTGGACCGAATTTCTCTTTAGCATTTGTGACCTGGCCAAGTACGCCAAATAATCCATAGAAAAGGATCTGCGGTAAGCAATAAATTGTGAAGGCGAGCGTGACGTCACGAGCCCGTCCTTCAAAAGTCGGGGCATATAAAGAGACCAAAACTGGTGCAAAAATCATGGAAAGTATCGTGACCGCAAGAATCAACGATCCAATTAAGGTAATTAATCTAGAAACGAAGGCGCTACCGCCATCGCCGTCACGGAACGAGCGAACAATTTGGGGCACAAAAACTGCAGTCAAAGCGCCGCCAATTAATAAGTTATAGATGATATTTGGTGCGGTATTTCCGACGCCATAGGTATCGCCTAGAAGTGCGGTGCCAAGTAACGCAACGGTAAGTAAGCCACGTACCAACCCTGTAATTCGAGAACGTAACGTTCCAAGCGCCATGAACGCAGAGGATTTAATGAGATCACGCATGGGTTCGCCTCCTAACTCGCCGTACACTCTGGGTCACGGCAGCTAGCAAGAGAATTATCGCCATACCAGTGGTAAACCAGGTCGTAAGCGGTGAAATTACTGCAAGTCGGAGCGCAACGGTTTTCGCCTCACCAACTTGAGCGCCGGCTTTATTGGTCAATTTCAACTCCAAGTTAGTTTCACCAGATGCGATAACTTGAATCGGAATTTTGATCTGCAATTGTGAGTTGGCGTCGATAGTTAATGGAGCTGTGGCGCCGATAATAATGCGCGAGTTACTGGCACGAGTTGCTAACTTAACGGTAAGTGGAGCTGAATAATCATTAATCAGAGTGATTGGTAAGTCATAACTCGAAGCTGTAATTGTGTAATTGCCCGCAGTAATCCGCAATTTTTTCTGATTCTCTCTCAATACAGTTCGGAGATTTGCAGTCAATTCAGTCAGCTTTTCATTTGCAATCGCCGGATTGATTATCTTGGCAAGTTGTAGTCGCAATGCGACAACTTCACTTGCGGTGCCCACCGAATTTAAAGCGCGCAATACCGGGCGATAATTGTTATGGATTAGTTGAGCAGCGGCGGATGCAGAACTACTTTGAGTGAGATTAGAGAGGTTTGCGCCAGTAACGCTCGCTCCAAAGTAAGCGCTTAATCGTTCCTGGGCCACTACTTGATAAAACTCTAACTCTTTGGGGGCGCGCTCTAATAAGAAGTTCAAGTCAGGTGAGCCATAGGGAAGTGCAATCAAGTTCTTCGTTTTAACCTTCCGTTTTAGCGCCTCCAACCAGGCAGTCGCTGCTGGATAAGTGGGAACATCAATTGCTGCACCATCGACCGCTAGGTATTGGTAGCCATCTGCAAGGTCTTGCACTTCCTCGAGCAGCGCAATATCAATCACATATGTGGCAGCGCTGCTTGATTGGAAAACTAATTTTCCAAGGCGACCGTCTCGAAGTATCGAAGTTGCTAATTCATTGTCTATGAAAATACCAGCGGCATTTCGGTGGGTTGGTTCGGTAAGAGTTATTGAGTTATCCGCTGTGGCGGATGGAATTACGAATGAAAAGAGAAAAACTAGAGAGAGTAGGAATTTAACCTTCACGAGATTAACTCTTTAGAGCGCGCGATTAATTTCTTCTCATCCGGGTAGGCCAAGCGATCGACAATTTCATTTAACGGGAACCAACGAACATCATCTACTTCACTTACCTGGGGCGCGATTTTTCCGCCAGTTTCCCGGAAGAGAAAATGATGGACAGTTTTATGGATTCGCTTTCCGCCAGCCATAAACCAGAAATCAATTACCCCTAACGATTTAGAGATTTCACTATCAATACCAGTCTCTTCTTTTACCTCCCGGATTGCCGCAGCTTCTGGAGATTCGCCCTCTTCAATATGGCCTTTTGGTAGCGACCAAAGAAGTCGTTCCCTGGATTTATCTCGAGCATCAATTCGGCCAATCAATAAACCTTTTGTACCCGAGTTATCAATAACTAATCCGCCCGCGCTAATTTCATCAACGCGTTTGGCATATCGTGAAGGATTCTTTTTCGGTACGGAGCGTCTTGAAGATTTGGAGCGCGTTCGTCGCCGATTACGCTGCTTTTTAACTCCCTCGCCGCCCGCACTTGGTGCCGGGGTCATAGGTAGAAGTCTACTCGGTAGCCTTAGACGCAAATGGAAACACCAGCGAAAGCAGCGAGCGATATTGCAATTTCTGCGGTGCGCGAGAAAGCGCCGGCAGCGCTTTCGCTTGCCCAAGAGTTTGCACTCGCTGGTTTCAAACTAGCGCTGGTTGGTGGATCGGTAAGAGATATTCTGTTAAACCGATTAGGAAATGATCTTGATTTAACTACAGATGCGCTCCCAGATGATTCCAAGAGGATTCTCAAAAAATGGGCGGATGATATTTGGGAAGTTGGAATTCGGTTTGGCACGATTGGTGCTCGCAAAGGCGAAACCGTTTTTGAAGTTACAACATATCGAAGTGAAATTTATGCGGAAGAATCTCGTAAACCAACGGTCGCGTTTGGAGATTCAATTGAGGTCGATTTAGGTCGACGCGATTTCACAGTAAACGCGATGGCAATTGAGTTAACCGGTGAGATTCGCTTTATTGATCCACACGATGGCGTAAGAGACCTGCTGCTTAAGGTATTGAAAACTCCAGGCACCCCAGAGCTTTCGTTTGGCGATGATCCTCTTCGCATGCTGCGGGCAGCGCGATTTGCAGCTCAACTTGGCTTTGCGATTGCCCCAGAAGTCAATGCAGCAATGGCGGCGATGGCAGATCGATTATCAATAATCTCTAAAGAGCGAATTCGTGATGAGTTTGTAAAACTATTAATGTCTGTAAATCCAAGAACGGGATTAGAAACGCTAGTTGAAACTGGGCTCTGCGATAAGTTTCTGCCAGAAATTCCGATGCTGCGCCTAGAAATTGATGAACACCACCATCATAAAGATGTATATGAGCACACCCTTACAGTCTTGGAGCAATCTATTACGCTGGAAGATCGAGTTGGCGGCGCCAATTTAGTTTCTAGATTAGCGGCGCTACTTCACGATATCGGTAAGCCCAAAACGCGCGCCTTGATTGCTGGCGGCGGCGTATCATTCCATCACCATGAAGTGGTTGGGGCGCGCATGGCGAAAGAACGACTAAAACAACTGCGCTTCGATCATCATGTGGTTGAAGATGTTTCAAAACTTGTCTTCTTACATCTGCGATTTCATGGATATGGAAATGGCGAATGGACCGATTCTGCAGTACGTCGCTATGTAAGAGATGCCGGTGACCTTTTGACTCACTTACATGTTTTAACAAGAGCTGATTGCACAACGCGAAACCAGCGGAAAGCGGAGACGCTGGCAAAACATTATGACCATTTAGAGTCTCGTATTGAGGCGCTAATGGCCCAGGAAGAGTTGTTAAAGATTCGTCCTGATTTAGATGGCCATCAAATTATGGAAATCCTTGGCGTTGCTGCCGGCCCTGAAGTAGGCAAGGCATATGACTTCTTACTTGAATTGCGATTAGAACACGGGCCGCTAGGTGAAGCTCGAGCTCGTGAAGAATTACTTAACTGGTGGCGGAAAACTCAGAGTTAAAGAACTTAGGGCGCAATTTAACCGCTGCAAATAAAATGTAACTAACCGCGATTACTCCTGGTAGCCAAGGAGAAATGCCACTTGGTGGAAGCATTAAAGCTGCAATGATGGCGCCGGCGACAATGCCGCCGTTAACAACAACATCATAAACCGCAAAGACTCGGCCACGATATTGATCCATTATCTTTGATTGCACCAAGGCGTCATTAGTTACTTTTACTCCTTGCCCTGCCATGCCAGCGAAGAATCCAGTTGCCACCAAGAAGAATTGGTTTTGATTTATAGCGAGCGCAATTGGCAAGATCGCACTCGCGAAAAGTGAGATCCGAATCCAGCGGTGACGGCCAAATCGCGCCACCCCAAACGGTGCCAAGATTGCGCCGAGAGTAATTCCAATACCAGCGATGGTGATGGCAAAGGCGAAGCCAGCCAAGCCACTTTCTGGATTATTTGGATCATAGAAGGTGTTGCGATTTAGCAACAGCGCCATCAAAGTTAATGCGGTTAAGCCGCTACGTTGAATTGCAGTCGCGGTGATGCCGAGAAAACAATCTCGAATTGTGCGCAAGATTCGAAACGCCGCAATCATCTCGCGATAGGCCTGGGCCACGCTTTCGCGCTTTATCTCACCAGGAAGCGGTCCCAAATCAGTCTTCTTTAATAGCAACGCAAGCAGCGCTGCGATAAAGAAGGTGATAGAAGAAATGGTGATTAGTAAGGCATCAGCTTGGTCAGCGCGCCAATTTCCATCTAGCAAGTTACGAATTCCAATTCCAATTCCGCCACCGATTACTACAAAGACGGTGCCGCCGGTAACCGCAGTTGCATTAACTGAAACCAAAGTAGTTCTACCCTCAGGACCGGTGGTATCGAGCAAGAGCGGCAGGCCGGCTGATAATCCCGCCAGGATCAGCCGGTTTACACCGAAAGCCAATAAAACAAAGATGGTTAATTCAATTCCGGTGGCGCCATTTCTTACCAATCCTGCGATGAAAATTAATGTGAGCGCGCGAAACAGATTTGCCAAGAGAATAATTCGTTGCCGAGAAAATCGATCCAAAATGGTTCCGACCAAGGGACCAATTACTGAATAAGGTAACAAGACGACAGCAAACGCTGCTGCGGCAGATTTTGCATCTGGTTGGCGCTCTGGCGAAAAGAGCACAAATGACGCGAGCGCGGATTGAAAAATGCCATCGGTTAACTGGCCAGTCCAACGAAGTGCGAGCAATCTACGAATGGATGAGATCTGCATCGCCGCTGTGAATCTCATAAGTAGAAAGCGTAGTTATCTTTCTAGCCTTTATCCTTCTCCTTATGTGGTCTAAACGCGCGTATGTCGATTTTGCCTTAAAGAAGCGCGCTACCGTCGCGAGCATCTACCGAGGGTTAAACACCACATCAGATGCCTGCGATGCCGATCCATATCTTCGGCGAGCTGCAAAATTTCACGGCGTGACAACCGAGCGGGAATGTCCTATCTGCCATCGGGAGAAAGTGACTGAGTTGCAATATGTCTTTGGCGATCAACTCGGCCAATACTCAGGTCGCATCAAGACTGATGATGAATTAAGTGAGATGCAGAGCGAATATGGCGAGTTTCGCGTATATGTAGTTGAAGTCTGTCTCGGTTGCGGCTGGAACCATCTATCTGCTTCTTATTTACTTGGCGATGGCGTAGTGCGGAAACCGCCTCGTAAAGTTAAGACTCGGTAGCCTTTCTACATGAAGTGGTTAATCCGCGCCGCCCTATTTTTTGCAATCTCTGGAGCTGCGCTATTTACCTTCGCATATTTCACTACCGACATTCCTGATCCAAATGAATATGTAAATTCTCAAGCGACCATAATTCAATATTCAGATGGCGATGAAATTGGACGAATCGGTGCCCAGAACCGCACCATAATTCCACTCGCAAAAATTCCGCTCGATTTACGCCATGCGGTTCTAGCCGCTGAAGATAAAGGTTTTTATTCGCAGGGCGCCTTTAACCCATTTGCAATTCTGCGTGGCGCCATCAATACCGCGTTGGGGCGGGGGCTCCAAGGTGGCTCCACAATCACCCAGCAATATGCGAAAACTGCATTCTTAACGGCGGATCGAACAATTCAGCGAAAATTACGTGAGTTAATTATTGCGATAAAACTAGAGAACCAACTTAGTAAAGATGAAATCTTTGAGAATTATTTAAATTCGATTTATTTTGGACGTGGTGCGTATGGCGTTGAAACCGGCTCACAAGTTTATTTTGGAAAGAGCGTAGATCAATTAACGATTCCACAAGCTGCGATATTGGCTTCGATTCTAAGATCCCCTGGTTATTACGATCCGGATTATCGCGAAGGAAATCTAGAGCGATTGACGGCGCGTTATAGATATACCTTGGCGAATATGGCCGATGAAGGTTGGTTAAGTAAAGATGATGAGGCGAAATTCTCCGAGAAGTTGCCCGCAATTCGTCCTCGAATATCAACTGGCCAATTAGCTGGAAATAAGGGCCACCTAATTGAAGCAGTTAGAAAAGAACTTAATACTTTAGGTTTTCCAGATGAAGAGTTAATGGTTGGTGGGCTGGTAGTTCGAACTACATTGGAGAAAGCAGCCCAAACTGCCGCCGAGAGCGCGGTCTTTAAAGAAGCTCCGAAAGATGCCCCAGACAACCTACATATTGGTTTGGTCTCGATCCGCCCAGGAACAGGCGAGATTGTCGCGATGTTTGGCGGAAAAGATTATTTACAACGCCAACTAAATGATGCCACCCAAGCAATCACGCAAGCCGGTTCAACCTTTAAGCCGTTTGCGCTTATTGCGGCGTTAGAACAAGGTATTTCGCTCCAAACTATTTGGAATGGCGACGGGCCGAAAATTTTTGATGATTTCATCGGCCGGCCCTATGAAGTCTCAAATTACGGTGACAAATCATTTGGCGACCAGACATTGCTCTCAGCTACCGGAAAATCTATTAATACGATCTATGTGCCACTTGGAATAAAAGTTGGAGTCGATAAAGTTATTGATGCGGCTCGACGAGCTGGAATTCCAGATAGCGTCGCCATGTTTCCATCGCCATCGGTTGTTTTGGGAGTACCAAGCCCGCGAGTAATTGATGTGGCAAATGCATTTGCCACCTTTGCCGCAAATGGTGTGCGCGCCAAGCCAATTCTGATTAAAGAAGTTTTAGGTTCAAATAAAGGTATCTTGTATCAATCCCGGATTGAAACTGAACAAGTCTTTGATGAAGCGGTAATGTCAGATCTAACTTATGCGCTCGGTGAGGTAGTTCGAGCCGGAACCGCTTCGAGCGCGCTGCGTGGCTTCGGTAGGCCAGCGGCGGGAAAGACTGGAACCTCGCAACAGAATGCCTCGGCTTGGTTTACTGGATATACGCCACAACTTGCTACTTCGGTTGCATTCTTTAGAGATGATGCAACCCAATCATTAAACGGAATCGGCGGACTTAACTCGGTAACTGGTGGCAGCTTCCCAGCGCGAATCTGGAGCGCGTATATGAAAGCTGCGCTAAAAGGTCAGCCAGTTTTAGAATTTCCCGCGCCGGCAAATATTGGTGGCACTGAGCCAACGCCAATTCCAAATCCGATTCCTACGATTGCCCCGATTGATGCTGCAAAATGGTGTGCCACCGCTGACCTCGAGGGAACTATGAAAGACCTCAAAGAGTTCTGTACTAAATCGCTAAAGAAATATCCTGAAGTAAAAATTTCATGAAAGGCCTTCGCCTAATTTTGGCGCTGGTGCTATTAGGCACACTCTTTTCGCTAGGAAAATTTCTGCCTTGCCGCGCCACAAATTGGGGCGCACCAGATGTGTATATAAAGATGTGCTACTCGGATATTCCAGCGCTTTATGGAGCACGCAAACTTGATAAAGGAGTGTGGCCGTATCAATCCGAAGTAAATTCGGTTGAGTATCCAGTGATTACTGGTTTGGTGATGTGGACGACTGGACTTTTGGTAGATGATTTCAAGAGCTATTTCGATCTCAACTTAATTCTTCTAATTCTACTTTTTCTCGCAACCGCTATTTTAGTGAGTCGAATTCGTGAGGAATTTGTATCGCTATATCTCTTCGCGCCAGCAGTATTAGCTTCACTATTCATTAATTGGGATCTCTGGGCGGTTTCGTTGGCGCTACTTGCAATCTATCTCTTCCAGAGAGAGAAATTTGAGTTATCTGCAGTAACTCTAGGGATTGCGGTGGCTACTAAGTTCTTCCCAGTCGTAATTCTTGGGGCGGTGGCGCTCTTTTTCTGGCGCGATTTACGTAGCACTTTGCGTTACTTCACAATTTCGCTGGCAACTTGGTTAGTAATCAATTTGCCAGTCGCGGTTACCAACTTTGGTGGTTGGTCTCGCTTCTATCGAATGAATATAGAGCGCGGCAGCGATTTAGGCTCACTCTGGTTGGCGCTGGAGTTAAACGGAGTAACGATTGCGCGAATTGGAATAATTTTGGTGGCGGCGGTTTCGTTGTTGTGGCTATTTAATCGCGCTTTACAATCACCCGAGAAGGATTTCAATTCCTTCACAATTAATATTTTTATTTTGGTCGCGCTCTTTGTCACGTTAAGTACGGTCTACTCGCCACAATACGTTCTCTGGCTTACTCCGCTTGCGGTAATAGCAATGCGCAATAAAAGTCAGCGCAGCGCGTTTTGGATCTGGCAAGGGGCGGAGGCGCTCTATCATTTTGCGATCTGGCAGTACTTGGCGTTAAACGCTGGAGCTAAATATGGTTTATCAGAGGGTTACTACTCTCTAGCCATAGTTATTCGAGTTTTGGCCCTGGCTTGGTTTGTTCGAGCCTTAATCCACAGTCCGCGCTCAAATTTCACTATGTCAGTGAGCAGGGATACTCTTTCCCACCTTCGGGGCTAGTCCTCGAAGAAGCAGCAACCCTCCTGTCGCGGAAATGCCGTGACCGATTAGTCCAGAGGAGGTGGGGTTAACGCATGCGTCGCTATGAATTAATGGTGATTCTAGATCCCGATCTAGAAGAGCGAACAGTTGCACCAAGTCTTGAGACTTATCTCAAGATCATCAAGGAATCCGGTGGTCGAGTCGACAAACTCGATATCTGGGGCCGTCGTCGCATGGCATTTGAAATCGCTAAAAAGGGCGAAGGAATCTATGCCGTGATCGATATGCACTGTGAGCCAGCCGCAATCAAAGAATTGGACCGCCAACTAAATTTGAACGAAGCAGTGCTTCGCACAAAAGTTGTCCGTCCTGAATAGAACCGACACTTAAGTAGAGAGATAGAAATATGGCAGCGGGCGATACACAAATTACTTTAATTGGAAATCTAACTAACGACCCAGAACTGCGCTTCACGCCTTCCGGCGCTGCAGTCGCAAAGTTCACTGTCGCGTCCACACCGCGCTACATGGATCGCCAAACGAATGAATGGAAAGACGGAGATACCCTCTTCCTAAATTGCCAGATCTGGCGCCAAGCAGCTGAGAATGTGGCTGAGACTCTTACCCGCGGAATGCGAGTGATCGTCTCCGGAAAATTGAAACAACGTTCTTATGAAACGAAAGAAGGCGAGAAGCGAACTGTCTACGAAGTTGAAGTAGATGAAGTTGGCCCATCACTTCGCAATGCAACTGCAAAAGTCACGAAGACCACCCGCCAAGGTGGCTCCAGTGGCTTTAGCGCACCAACCGAATCAACTGATGATTGGTCCTCAACCACCAGCGTAGGCGGCGGTTGGACCTCAACAACAGCTGACGAACAACCACCCTTCTAAAGTCCATTCCGCGAAAGCGGGCTCGAAAGGAGCACCACAATGGGAGCACGTTCTAACCGAACGCTGAAGCAGAAACCAAAAATTTCGCAGGCAGCGTTAAAGAAGATAAAGAAAAAGCCTTGCGCGTTCTGTCGCGACAAGGTCACCTATATTGACTATAAAGATGTCGCAACGCTACGTAAATACATCACCGATCGCGGCAAGATCCGTGCTCGCCGTATTACTAGCGCCTGCACCCAGCACCAACGCCAAGTCACAGCTGCGATTAAGAACAGCCGTGAAGTTGCCTTGCTTCCCTACACATCGACGGCTCGATAAGGAATAACTATGAAACTAATTCTGACCCGCGAAGTATCAGGACTCGGTAAAGCTGGCGATGTCGTATCCGTCAAAGATGGTTACGCCCGCAATTTTCTTATTCCACGCGGCTCTGCGATTCTTTGGAGCGATGGTGGCGAAAAGCAGATCGCGGGAATTCGTAGAGCCCGCCAAGCGCGCGAGATCCGCGATAAGGACCACGCCAACGAGATCAAAGCAAAACTTGAAGGCGCGCTACTTGAGATTAAAGTAAAAGTTGGTTCAACTGGACGTCTCTTTGGTTCAGTTACTGAAAAAGATATCGCTCAGGTAATTAAGAATGAGACCGGAGTCGATATCGATCGCCACAAGATTAAATTAATTAAGCATGTAAAGAACCTCGGGAAACATACTGCCAAGGTCTCGCTTATTACTGGCGTATCTGCAAACATCACTGTAAACGTAATTGAGTAATTTCTGGGCCCACTATTTCTCGGCGGGCCTATCTCAATCTTTGAGATTCCTGAAAATATTTTTATTCACAGGGTTAATACCTATCTGACCTGCGTATTTCCGCATTAATAACAATCTTGCCCACAACCCCTCCACAACTTCTACACAGC
>JBJTUU010000085.1:0-8567 GCA_046080845.1 Actinomycetales bacterium
AAAGCTCTTTACGGAGCTGATCACATTCCAGATTCACCAAGAGTTTATGAAGGTAAATCAAAAAATGCACAAGAGGCGCACGAAGCGATTCGCCCAGCAGGAGATACCTTTAAAACTCCTGGTGAACTTGCTACTGAATTAACACGAGACCAACTTTCCTTATATGACTTAATTTGGAAACGAACCGTTGCCTCCCAAATGGCTGATGCAAAAAAGATTCAGGCCCGCGTTGATTTTGATGTAACAACCAAAGATGGGCAAGACGCAATCTTCCGAGCTAATGGCTCAGTGGTCACATTCCCAGGATTCCTTGCCGCATACGAAGATGTAACCGATGAAAAGAACGAGGAAGAATCCGATAAACGCCTTCCAGCAATGCAAGAAGGTCAACTAATCAATGTAACTGAATACAAATTCGAATCTCATGAAACAAAACCACCAGCCAGATATACCGAACCAACGCTGGTTAAGAAACTTGAAGAGTTAGGAATCGGAAGACCTTCTACTTTTGCCTCCATCATCCAAACAATTCAAGATCGTGGTTATGTTGTAAAGCGCGGTCGCGCACTTGTACCAACTTTCCTAGCATTTTCAGTAACTGGCCTTCTAGAGCAACATTTCTCAAAACTTGTTGATTATGAATTTACCGCCAGCATGGAAGAAGATCTAGACAAGATTGCAACCGGACAAGCCGATAGAACAAAATGGCTTACCGACTTCTTCTATGGCCATGATGGCCAACCAGGCTTACAAGATTTAGCCGCAGATCTTGGTGCAATCGATGCCCAACAAATTAACACGATGAAGATGGGCGAAGATATTGAAATCCGTGTCGGCAGATACGGTGCATATTTACAGGAATGCCAGGGTGATGATCGAAAATTCGCCAATATTCCAGAGGGAATGGCGCCTGATGAATTAACTCTGCAAAAAGCAATTGAACTACTTGCAGCCCCATCAGGAGAGCGTGAATTAGGAAATGATCCAACCACCGGACTTCCAATCATTGCTAAATCTGGACGATTCGGTCCATACATCACTGAGATATTGCCAGAGCCAGAAGGTAAGAAGAAAGAAGTTAAAGCAAAAACAGCTTCGCTGCTTTCAACTATGACTCTAGATACCGTAACTCTTGATGATGCGTTAAAACTACTATCGCTACCAAGAACTTTAGGTACAGATAGCCAAACCGGCGTAGAGATAACTGTTCAAAATGGAAGATATGGTCCTTATTTAAAGCGGGGCGCTGATTCCAGAACTTTAACGACCGAAGATCAACTATTTTCAATTACCCTTGATCAAGCAGAAGAAATTTATAAACAACCAAAAGTCAGAAGACGTGGCGTTGCAAAACCACCACTTAAAGATCTTGGAGTTGATCCCACAACAAATAAACAAATAATTATTAAAGATGGTCGCTTTGGAATGTATGTAACCGATGGTGAAACTAACGCAACACTTCGCCGCGGCGATACCGCTGAAGCAATGACTATCGAGCGCGCACAGGAACTACTTGCAGGGCGCAGGGCTTGGGAACTTGAGAATGGTGGTGCTCCAAAGAAGAAAAGTTCAAAACGGAAAAAAGCTCCAACTCTTACGGAAAAAACTATTTCGGACGCTGGTTCCAAGCGAAAATCAAAGCGGAGCGCTTCCGGAAAAGCCAAGAAAGACGAGTAATAGGCTTTTCCTATGTCGGCATCTATTCGGGCTAGCGAAAATGTGCTTCGCATACCAGCTTTCCGAAAGCTATGGAACGCAATGTCTTTCTCTTCATTTGGGGATTGGCTTGGACTTCTAGCTACCACTGCCTTAGCGCAGCAACTTGCAGGTGGAGATTATGCGACCGCTAACTTTGCTATTGCGGGTGTATTTATTGCCAGGCTTCTGCCTTCAGTAATTCTTGGACCAATTGCTGGAGTAATTGCAGACCGATTTGATAGAAAAAAAGTAATGGTTATCGGAGATTTGCTCAGAGCGGGGCTTTTTATTTCGATTCCCTTAGTTGGTACATATGTCTGGCTCTATATTGCCACCGTACTTGTCGAGTGCGTAACTTTATTTTGGAGCCCCGCTAAAGAAGCAACTGTTCCAAATCTAGTTCCCAAAAATAAACTCGAGAATGCCAATCAAATGTCGCTTTTTGCAGCTTACGGGAGCGCACCAATTGCTGCAATTATATTTTCGTTACTTTCGATTTCAGCAACTGCCGTCGGGGCAACATTTGGACTCGAAAATTACACAGCTGTTGAACTAGCGCTGTATCTAAACGCTGTAAGCTTCATTTTTAGCGCCTTAACTATTGCAAGATTAGAAATCCCAAAAAAGCATATTCATCTAAACAGCTCTCCATCTTTAGCGGCTTCACTTTTGGATGGTGCTAAATTCATCTTCAAATCTAAATTAATTCGTGGCCTGATCATCGGAATGATCGGTGCATTCTTTGCTGCTGGAGCTGTGATTGGCCTAGCGAGAACTTTTGTAGGGGATCTAAATGCAGGAGATGCAGCATACGGAATCTTGTTTGGTGCCGTATTTTCAGGACTTGCTGGCGGCATCGCGCTCGGCCCGAAGATATTTTCACAATTCTCACGGAGAAGATTATTTGGAGCTGCGCTAACTATCGCAGGGGCAATGCTGATAGTTCTATCTCTTCTGCAAAACTTAGTACTTGCTATTGTGGTTGTTCTAGTTATTGGGCTGTTTGCTGGAGTCTCTTGGGTAAGCGGCTTTACTATGTTAGGAATCGAAGTTAGCGACGAATTAAGAGGACGGACATTTGCATTCGTTCAAGCTCTAGTTCGAATCTCGTTAGTGGCAGTCCTCGCTATTGCGCCATTAATTGCTGCGGCGATAGGTGAGCACACCTTTGATCTTGGACAAGCAACTCTCACCTACAACGGCGCGGCGTTTACGATGCTTGGAGGCGGATTACTTGCCGTATTTGTGGGCCAAATTTCTTATCATCAGATGAAGGATCGACCAGGGGTACCGTTTTGGACCGATGTCTTAAATGCTTTACGTGGCGAACTTGGCGCGATCACTTTAGATAAACAAACTGGCATTTTTATCGCATTTGAAGGCGGCGAAGGTTCTGGTAAATCTACCCAAGCCAAGTTACTTAAGGGATGGTTCGAAGAAGAAGGCAAGAAGGTTAAGTTAACTCGCGAACCCGGTGGCTCTGACCTTGGAAAAGGATTACGGAAAATTCTCTTAGCAAATGAAACGGGAGTTATATCCCCTCGAGCCGAGGCTCTTCTATATGCAGCCGATAGAGCTCACCATGTCTACTCAGTGATTAAGCCTGCCCTTGAAAACGGTGAAGTAGTCATAACCGACCGTTACTTTGACTCATCCATTGCTTATCAAGGAGCCGGAAGAATCTTGTCTTCAAATGAAGTTGCTCGGATTAGTCGCTGGGCCACCGAATCGCTATATCCAACGTTAACTATTATTCTTGATCAACCAGCAGACATTGGCCTTTCTCGCAAAAAGAATACCGATCGCCTTGAGAGTGAATCTATTGATTTTCATAATCGAGTACGTCAAGAATATTTACAAATTGCGACCCTCGATCCAGATCGCTATCTAGTTATTGATGCTAGAAAACCTGTTAAAGAAATCCATACTGAAATTGTGGCGCGCATTCAGGAAATATTGAAGTGAGTGTAAGAATATTCAACAGTTTAGTTGATCAAGAGCGGGTCACTAAGGCGCTAGAAGATGCTTTAGTCTCTGCGAAATCTGGCTCATCCGGACAGGAAATGACACATGCATGGTTATTTACTGGGCCACCCGGATCGGGAAGATCAAACGCTGCCAAATCATTTGCTGCCGCGCTGGTATGTAAAGCAGATGGTTGCGGCGAATGCACCGACTGTTCAACAGCAATTAACGGAACTCATCCAGATGTTGAAATATTGGATGTAAGTGGAATTTCGATAAAGATTGATGAAATTCGAGAATTAGTCGCTCGTTCAGCCTGGGGAGCTTCAATTTCAAACTGGCGTATCGTCGTTATTGAAGATTGTGATCGAATGACCGAGGCCGCAGCAAACGCGCTACTAAAAGCACTCGAGGAACCAGCAAGTCAAACTGTTTGGTTGTTATGTGCGCCGACACTTCAAGATGTACTTCCCACAATTCGCTCTCGGTGTCGCCATCTAAATCTTAAAACACCCAACGACTCAGAAATCACCAAGTTCCTGATAAATAATCTAGGTGCCAATACTAAAGATGCAGAGTTGGCGGCTCGAATTTCTCACGGTCATATAGGTCGCGCCAAAGGATTCCTTAAAGATTCAGATTTCAAAGAAACACGCAAGCGATATTTAGATATATTGTTTTCTGCTAAAGATGAAGCCAGTGCTATTAGAGCTGCAAGTAAATTATTGGATTTAGCAACAGATAGAGCCACTCTTTTTGTAAGCGATAGAACGGAATCCGAGTCCGAGACTCTTAAGAGCGCATTACAGGGGACAAGTAGAGGCTTAGTATCAGGAGGAGCTAAGGCAATAAAGGATTTAGAGCGAGATCAGAAATTAAGACTTAATAGAACAATTAAAGATGAAATCGACAGTGCGCTTTTAGATTACTCAACACTTTTGAGAGACTCCTTAGTTTCAAATTCTAATCGAATTAATTTGGATTTAAATGAAGAAATTGACCGGTTAAAAAGCACCACGAAGTCCGAATTACGTTCCCATGTATTGACGGTCATGAGCCACACTAGAGAGCTATTAACTTCAAACGCATCTCAACTTATGTTGTTAGAGAGGATGTTTCTCGCTTTTGCCCCTCTTAATCGTGGTAATTAGCACCCCCATTAGTAGGGCAGAATTCAGCCATGCCGTTCCGTCTTGATCATCTCTCTTATGCAACATCGTATGACCAGCTAGTTGATGTCGTTCAACGAATCGGCTCAAGAATCGGCTCTGCCTTCGTGGACGGTGGAATTCATCCAAGATTCGGAACAAGAAATTTTACGTTACCACTCAAGAATGGCCACTATCTAGAAGTAGTTTGCCCACTTGATCACCCAGCAGCAGAAGAGTCAGCATTCGGCAAAGCAGTATCAAATAGAGCCAACCAAGGTGGAGGTTGGATGACTTGGGTTGTCGCAACCGACGATATCTCTCCAGTTGAAACCAGATTAGGTAGAAACGCAATTGAAGGTTCGCGAAAACGGCCAGATGGAACAGAACTCAAGTGGAAACAGCTCGGCGTTATGGGAACCATAGAAGATTCTCAACTTCCATTCTTTATTCAATGGCAAACTGCTGAACACCCTTCAGCTGACGGGAAACCAGTTGCAGAAATAATTCGCGTAGAAATATCCGGCGACGAATCTACAATCCAGAATTGGCTTGGCTCAGACCCAAAGCGAGCCTTTAAAGATGTTGAAGTTAGATATAGAAACCCCAATGAATTTGAAGGTGAGACCGGAATTGTCTCTGTCGTATTATCAACCCCGAACGGCGAGATAACACTCGACTAATCTCGCCGCCCTAGCTCAGTCGGTAGAGCATCGCTCTCGTAAAGCGAAGGTCGCGGGTTCGATTCCCGCGGGCGGCTCGTGGATCTAGAGCTTTATTAAGTACAAACCTTCGTTTATTGAAATTGGTAAGTAGTACTTTTTACCAATCTTTATCAAATTAGCTATATCAGAGGCATCCTGATTTGAATTAAGAAGCGTTGTTTTACTTAAATCGGTCTTACAAAAACGTTTTTCGCATCCAAAGACAATTTCATCCTCTAAAATCTTAAGTGGTTGACTCAATACTCCATATCCATTTGGTGTAATAGAGACAACGGATTCGTAACCGTCAAGAAAAATAGCATTTAATTGAGTTGGCCCATCCATATTTAAAGTCTTGGAAGAAAGCCAAGAAGCGAGCAGTTCACCTTTGAATAATCCAAGAGTCACCGCGTATCCAGCCACTGTATTGCCATTTTTTGGGCCATCTATTGTTTTGTAAGTCCAACTTGCAGGACTTGTGTCGTCACGCTTTGCGATCCTCACTTCTCCCGAAGTTGCCTTACGTGAATTGTTTATAGTTAAAACGGAATCGTAAATAACATATACGGTATCTCCGATAAGTCTCGCGTCTAGATCAAATGCAGTATCCCCTGTAGTTCTGTCATCAGTAGTTTTATCGCCATCTACAATTTCGTAATTCCATCTATCCCCAGATTTAGACGCGCCTAATAAAATGCCTTGACTTTCATCTCGATAAAAAACTTGAATCGTGTCGTCTTTTATGACACAGGCATTAGAAACGCTCACGTCAGAGGCCGTCTTACGCCTTTCAACTTCCTTATAGTCCTGAATATCTGGACCATTTCCATCTACAATTTCATTATCCCATCGCTTCCCATTGTAAATAGAGTGAATTAAATCTTTTTGGGAAAACTCTCCATAGAAGATGTGAAGAAGTTCCTTAGAAGCTTTTCCACTTGTGCACAAAGAGATTTCACCAACCTGAACACCTTTCCGCGCGGTGCTTAACTTCCATTTATTACCAATATAAATTGCCACTCTTAATCTATTTGTAGATGTGTCATTGTAAATAATTGTAGGACGACCGCGAAAATTGGTAGAGACGAGATGAGTGACTTTTGCTTCTGGGTCAATAGCAATCACCTTTGGAGTCATCTGCGGCTCAATAATGTTGCTCGTTACAGGTTCAGATGCCCCATTACTATTTTCAGCTTTGACTGAAAACGTATATTGAATGCCGTTCTTTAGGCCAGTAATCCGAAATGGTGAAGACTTAAAATTCCTAATTTCGCCGCCAGGATTAATCTGAACTTGATAATTTTGAACTTTATCAATTCTTCGACACTCAGGGGCATCAAAACTAATAATTGCATATTTGTCTCCCACAATAGCTTTTACATTTAAGGGTGGAGAAGGAACGCCCGTTGCGACAATTGCTGGTGGCTTTCGCAACATATCTTCGATCATGGCAAGCGCTATCGGCCCAAGAGAACTGAATACTTCTCCTGGTTCCATCCTTGGAGTCATTACTGTGTTTGGATTTCGTTTATCATAAATCTGCTCGTCCAAATGTGATATGGACGACCCTTCTTCAAAGGGATTCGGAGTGAAAAGCTTTGGTTTATTCCCATTATTTGCAGCAATTGCTGATTCACCAGTCCAAACCAAGGAATTGGTCATTGCGCTGCCAAGCTCGGCAGATTTGGAACAGAAATTCATGAAAGTTTTTCCATCTGGAAGTTGAACATAAGCATCAAATGGAGTCGGTTGAGTGATAAGAGAGGAATCTTTGTTGTATTGGGCATTCGACATAAATCCAAGCCCATGTGCGATTTCGTGAAGCACGACTGATGCAAGGTCATATCGGTTCGTAGGTGGCTTTCCGTCAGTTCCTAAATACCACTCCCGAAAAGTAGAGTTAATATTTAAAAGTATTTCGCTTTGCTTTGGGTCAAGATCTTTTTCCGCTAATTTATTAGCTAAAGCGGATGGGTACCAAAGATCGTCATCCGGTGCTCCAGGGAAACCATTAAAGTAGTAACCGGCTCTCGCCGAACCAAGAATGTCTGAACTTTTGCTTGGCTCCCAGCTAGCTTCAACATTTATAGGAACTTTTGAATCGAAATTTCTACTCCAAATATCAATTGCATACTGCACCGCTTGTCTGGCATTTTCTGGAAAGTTCTTATATTCAACTTTCCATTCCGATCTGATTTCACCTTCCAGTGAGTTCTTAAATTGTGAAGTCTTGAGATCGGTTGTGGAACTTTCACCTGCATAAATATGAGCCCAAATTGTTGCGGGGGCAGAATTGAATGTCGGAAGTGCGTTAAGGGTGATTGGGCTAAAGTTCGAAAAAATCAGGAAAAGTGAGATAAATATTGGCATTTTCGCTTTTCGCATGGCGCTCATGCTAGTGCTCTGCGAAGATAGTGGATTATGGACTCAGGAAACTCTAGAGAAAGCTATTTGAGAGCGCTTCGGGAAGATCCTTCAATTGGAGTTTATGAAGGTATTCGGCCAGAGCCGAGTTTGGATGAGGCGCGAAGTGAATTGGCTAAAGCGGTAAGCGGCGTTGCAAATAATCTATTGAAAGATAGGTATGGGCCGTTAGTTGGAGCGATGAGTGAGCCAGCGATAATCGAAGTATTGAAGGGTTTTGAGGCGAATTTAGATCGAGTAAAGGGTGATGTGACCTTGGTGGTTGAGGAGTTACTGGATCGGGTATTACCGGGAAGCGGGATGAAGCACAAAAAGCGGAAGTGAACGGAACTTTCGGTTTTCGCGAGATTTAATTACTGTATCGCATTTATCTTTTAAAACTTTGTAGGCAGATTTGTTCATTAAGTGAATTAATTCAATTTTCTGGGATAAGTAGACAGGAATTTTAGAAGTATGGGCTTCGCTATTTGAAGTGCAGTACCAGTCGAAGTCTTCGCCGCCTTCTCCCCATGATTTTCGGGTGTACTCACCAATCACAACAATATCGATTTTCTTATCACCATTTTCACGGACCTCCCATGATCGACGCAAAGGGAGTTGCCAACAAATATCTGGCTTTGTCTCAACA
>JBJTUU010000086.1:0-10590 GCA_046080845.1 Actinomycetales bacterium
CCCGCGCTCTCCGAGGTTAACCAGCCAACTAATCCGGCAATCTCTTCCGGGGTGCCGCTTCTTCCCAACGGAGTTTTTGCACCTTGAGCGCTTTCATGAGAGTTCTGGGTATCAGTTGCAATCCAACCCGGAAGTACCGCGTTACAAGTTATTCCGAACTTTGCTTCATCCAGTGCCACTGCGCGAGTTAATCCAATCATCGCGGCCTTTGCGGCTGCGTACACCGGCTGATGTGCCATCGCCATCAAACCGCCAGTTACGCTACTTATCATCACAATTCGCCCACTCTTAGAATTTCGCAATTTGGGAAGCGCCGCTTTAGTTAAATTAAATGCGGTATCCAGGTTGCGCTTGATGCCCCGCTCCCACGCTGCAGTAGTTATTTCAGTAAGTGAAGCCGCTTCATCACTACCAAGCGGTAAACGCACGCTGGTCATGCCGGCGTTATTTACCAGCACATCCAATTTTGGAATTCTTGCAATTAACTCCTGACATTCCGACGCCACCGTTAGATCTGCTATTGCGCCAGTTACTCCAAGTTCACGAGCGCGCTCCATAATGCGTTCGGTGGTTGCAGTAATTAAAACTTCGTAACCTAAATTCTTTAGTTGACGGGCAATCGCAAATCCGATGCCACCTGGCGCGCCAGCGCCGGATACTAAAGCAATTCTTTGTCCATTCATCAGGCTACTTTAGTGAGCCTTCGGTTAGACCCGCTACTACTTGCTTATTAAATGCAATATAGACCGCAATCATCGGTACCGTTATTACCGTTAGCGCTGCGAAAAGTAGTTGGTAGTCAGTTACATATTTAGTTGAAAAGGCAAGCAGACCTGCTGGAATCGTTTTGTAATCATCATTTTGAACATAGATATTGGCTAGTAGAAATTCATTCCAAGCGCCAAGTGCGGTAAAGATAGCCACCGTAGCTAACCCTGGTTTTAGAAGTGGCGCCGCAATCATCCGGTACATCCCAAAATCTGAACTGCCATCCATCTTTGCAGCTTCAAATAGTTCTTTTGGTAACGAGTCTAAATATGCTTTTAATAACCAAGTTGCAAGGGGAATCGCCAAACCAGCGTATGGAAGAACCAGCGTCCAGCGATGATCTTTTAAGCCAAAGAATTCAAAGATCTCATTCTGTGCGATGAAATATGCCTGAATCGGCAGAAGCAGACCAAGTACAAAGAGCGGTAAAAGTTGCTTCTTAAGAAAGAATTCAAACCTACTAAATGCAAATGCTGCTAGAGAAGCCACAAATAAAGATATTGCTGTGGCGAGCGAAGTAACTATCGCGCTATTTAAAATGTATTTTCCAAGCCCTCCTTGCTCCCAAGCATCGAGAAAAACCCCTAGATTCCAAGTTTTTGGAAGCGCAAATGGGTTATCAAAAATTGCGCCATTATCTTTAAAGGAGGAAATTAGCATCCAAATAAGTGGTACCACATAGAAAAATGAATAAATTGCGAGGCTAATATGGAAAATAGTTCGTTTCATCAGTACTCCACCTGCTCTTGCTGCTTTCGAATTCGACTATAAATCGCTCCTATTAACAAGACAACTACAGTCACAATAATCGCTAAGGCTGCGCCATAGCCGAGTTCTTGGTCGCGAAAAACGGTGCGCACCATGTAGGTGGTGGGAACTTCTGTGGAATAGAACGGTCCGCCATTTGTCATAACATAAAAGAGATCAAAGCCTTGAATACCACCTGTAATGCATATGAGAATTGCAACTTCCCAAAGCCTTCGAATCATTGGGACTTTTATTTTCCAGAAAATTGTTGGTTGATTTGCGCCATCAAGAGCAGCAGATTCCACGATTTCTCGAGGCAATCGTTGCAGTCCAGCATAAAATATAGCTAGATAAAAACCGGCGTAGACCCAGCCAGATACAAAGCAGATTGCAAGCAGGGCAAATCGCTGATCACCAAGCCATATTTGCTGCCACTCTGGTTTTCCAAACTTCTCCAAAATTCCGTTTAGTAGTCCGAAATCGGCGTTAAAGACAAAACGCCATAGGACCGCAACTATCACCATGGGCAGCATTACTGGAACGAAAAGCGCGATTCGATAACCATCAGTTTTACGCCGCGAGGTAAGAATTCCCGCGAGAATTAATCCAACTGTGACCTCCAAAATTATGGTTGCGGCGATATAGATAAATACGTGTTCAAACGAACTTATAAATATCGAATCTTTAAGCGCCCTTAAATAGTTTCGTAGCCCAACCCAATTTGGTGTTCCATAACCATTCCATTTTAAGAAGCTAATCCCAAAAGTTCCGATTACTGGCGCTAATACGGTAAAGCCATAGATTACAAAAGCTGGTGCTACAAAAAGATAAGGAGTCCAGCGGGAATTGGTTCTCACTGGACTCCCTTTCTCAATTCAGCCGCTTAGGAAGTGGCTAGTTTTTTCTCGGCATCATCAAGAGCCTGTTGTGGCGTCTTGACTCCACCCATTACTTCAGAAGTTGCAACATTGAGCGCATCCGCAACTTTCAAGTCATAACCAGTATCGGGTGGCGCAACAATGGTGCCGCCAGAGGTCATGAGATCGACGAGCCGTTGTTGCAATGGGTTGAGATTTCCGGAAGCTGCCGCCTTTGTTAACGGCGCAGAACCCGCTTTAACCCACTCAGCAGTAATTTCATCAGAGAAGAAGACTTCGAAGAATTTAATTACTTCATCAATCTTCGCCGATTTTGCATTTACTACATAACCGGTTGTGACTCCAAGGACGCTATTTTGATCGCCTGCTCCGCCACTAAAGGCCGGAAGATTAAACCAATCAATCTTCTTCTTGGGGGCTTCATCGGCTGCGATGCTGACCAACCAAGACCCAATTGGCAGAGTAGCGGCGCCACCTTTGAAGAATAAGGTGTAACCCTCATTATCTGCGATGCTATTCGCAGAAGCGTTTATATAACCATTCTTCTGTAAGTTCGCCACAACATCATAAGCCTTAACTAATTCTGGTGAGTTCATCGGAATCTCTCGGGTCATAATCTTGTGATAAGTCTCTTCACCAACTACTCGTGAATAGACATGGCCGAAGTAATTTCCAGCAACCCAGAGATCTTTATTTCCGATGGAGAAGCAGACTTCTTTTGCTGCCTTTAACTTGGCACAGGCAGCCAACATCTCATCCCAAGTCTTAGGGACTGAGATACCTAATTTGGTGAAAGTATCAACGTCATACCAGATAACGTTGGTTACATCTGAGCCAGTAGGTAGCAACAACTTCTTCCCATCAACTACCCCGCTATTAAAAGCGTTCTCTGGAAAGAGATTTTTAAGTGATGAGTTCGAAATCAAATCATTGAGATCCGCGGCATATCCATCAGCAAGACGCTGCGCTGTTCGAGCTCCCGCCCACTCAAAGAAAGCATCTGGTGGATTTCCGCCCGTCAATAAACCTTGTAGGCCAACTGTGGAATAGATGTCATCATCTTGGATGATCAATTGAACATCCCATTCTGGATTCGCAGCTTTGAACTTCGCAATCGCCGCATCCCAAACTTTTTGTCCGGCCTCACCAGGTGATGGCAGTGCGATCCGAATTACTTTATCTGTGCTTCCTGAGCTACCGCCGCATGCACTCAACGTTGTTACGCCAAGTAACGCCGCAGCCAAGAGAGCTATTACTTTCTTGAGACCTCTCATGTGCGAGATCACTTTTCCTTCCCTTGAACGTTCACGCAGCAGAGAGTTCTGTCGCGAGTTCCCCTAACGTTAAATCCAAACCATCGCCAAAGATGCGAGTTGGATCTTTTGCTAGGGAATTCCTGATTTCTCTTACCTGATTTGCAAGTTCAACGCTGCCACGAATTCGGCCATCCCTAAATTGTGAAGCTTTAAGGACTTCTGCAATTTTAAGTAGCGCTTGCCCAACCTCTCGATATTTCTTCAACCACCTTGAGATTTCGCTAGTAATTTCTGGCCAGGTGAAGTTACTACTATTTATTCTCTGATAATTAGACTCAATGGCATCCGCATGTGATTCTAGTTTCGCAGCTGATTCCGAAGGTTTTCCAGTTCGCCAAGCCAAAGTTGCGGCTCCAAGCAGCGAATTAAATTCTGGCGCAGGATCAACTGCTAGACAGGATTCAAAACAGTTACGGAATAAGTGTCGAATTGCCTCACGATCCTCGCTCTGAATAAGGAGCTGACTTAACGCAGAATCCCAAGATTTTTCAGCATTGTAGGTTTTAGAGTTCCAAAGATAATCACCAATTGTTGCGATTGGAATTAGCGATGATTCAAAATGTTCCATGGGGTTTGCGAGCAATCCGCGGGCATGGCCGCCCAGTCCAACTTCACGTTTTTGGATTGGCCCTATGTGTAATTGGTGGATCATGGCTACATCATTTACCGGGAAGTTATCCCAATATAAGGGGCGCTTCGCAGTTCCTTCATAAAATTTATCGGCATCGAAGATATCTAAATATTCCGAGCAGATCTGCCGGCCGGTCCACATCAAATCAATATTGGCATTTAATGCTTGACCAAATTCAGAGATGTAGGGCTCATTACCTCGACCGTGGTACTGCAGCGGACAAACAAATAGTGAAGCACCTGAAATTTCTTCGGCTAATTTACGTAATACTTCGTTGGCCAAATGCGCATGCGCTGCCGCAATATTCTTGAATTTAGCTTGGTCCTCGGGAAACTGCAAACTCCATGGAATGTCATCTAAGAGCAACCCAAATCTTGTGATGCCAATACCGGCTAGTTGCCGGTACCTAACAAGCAGAGATTCGATATCTTCATCAGAGCTATATCGAATAGTTAATCCCGGGGAGACACAAACTGAGAGATCGATTACCAAATCTTTTGCGAGTTCAACCAATTCTTTAGTCGATTTAAGAAAACTTTCGTTAAATTTTGTCCGCCAATCAAATCTTTGCCAAGGATCGTCCTTGGGTGCCAAGACAAATGAGTTCATATCATTTTTTGCAAAATGTTTTAATCCCTTTTGCCTTTGGTTATGGCTCCATGGTTTACCGTAGAAACCTTCTATAACTCCTCTAATCTCAAACTCTGGGGCCTCTTCTTGGTTAATAGAATTTATATCAACTTTATTTCGATTTAAGTAATTAATCGCATTTCTTAAACCTGATTTATCTTTGTAAATAATGTTGCCACTTACTATCTTAAAACCTTCATTCTTCACACTTTTATCTTGCTTAAATGCGTATTCCCACTCTTGATTGGTCAGTTCGCCATATCGTTTTGCAAATTCTCGGCTCATAAGATTGCGATTCGCTCTTTTAGTTGGGCGATTAGTTCATTGTTATGTTCATCACCAGACGCCGTATTACTACTACTAAAAACCGTTGGCTTTACTCCCCGCTCTAAGAGAATTTCTACGGCGCGAACTGTGATTGCATTGATAATCGCGGTTCCAATCACACTTGACGTTGGTCCAACTTTTTCATCTAAATCTGGGTAAGAGATAGCAGCATCACCTACTTCGCCTAGATTATCGATGACAATATCGGCGATTTCGTGCAATTTTTTACTCTGCGATCTCGCCTCTTTAGATTTTGCGTGACGCAAACTGGTGATAGCAATCAGCGTCAAACCTCGCTTCTTAACTTCATTTGCCATCGCTTCAATCAATGCGTTACCACCAGAATTTGAAGCAATTATGAAGACTTCGCCGGCTTTAAGCGGGTGTTTCGCCAGTATTGCGTTAGCCAAATTGGCATCCCTCTCTAATTCAGTGCTCCGGCTAGCATTTATGTGGAGCATCAAATCTTCTTCCAGGATTGGATTTACTGAACCTAAGCCTCCAGCACGATAAAACATCTCTTCCGCCAACATATGTGAGTGTCCTGTACCAAAGATATGGATCAAACCATCTTTAGCTAACGAGTCCGCGAAAACTTGTGCGGCTCTCTCAATTGAACTATCTGAAGATTTTAGCTCACTCAACTTTGAGATTAGATTCTCTAAATATTTCTGATGCGCTTTCACGAAACCTTCTTCGTCTCTGGTTGTCTTATCCCAGACGGATTTGCGGAGAGTTGAATCTCTAACTCAAACAAATCACTTCGATAAATACATTCTGCGGTCATTACCGGCCGACCAGACTGGTCCTTATCTACCATTTTTATTAAAAGACAAGGTGTACTCCCAGTAATTTGAAGTAGTTCCTTGTTTTTTTCGGTCGGATTATGTGCGGTTATTCCAGCCTTAGCATTAGAGATACGGATTCCGTATTTCTCGAAGAATAAATCGTAAAGCGAACCGACCAATTCATTACTGTTTAAGGTAGGAATTATTCGGCAAGCAATCTTCAAAGTTTCAATAGCAATGGGCATCTCATCGGCGAGTCGCAATCGAGTAATAACATAAATATCTTCTCGCTCCCTAATCGCAAGCGCTCTTGCCACGCTCTTGGTCGCTTTTGCCTTTCTGAATCCAATAATTTGGGTGGAGGGAACTTGGCCACGTTCTCTAATTTCTTCAGTAAAAGATTTAAGTCTTAATTCAGAGAGAATCATCGGGCGTTTGACAAAAGTTCCAGAGCGAGCCCGTCGCTCCAACTTTCCATCAGAAATTAAATCCTCGACAGCTCGCCGTAACGTAACTCGGCACACTCCAAAATCTTCAGCCAGGATTCGTTCCCCCGGCAACCTACTTCCTTGAGGTAGTTCCGTGAGCAAGCCAATTAGATTTTCCTTGGCGCGAATTACTGCGCTATCGCTGGTCACAATCCCGAGAGTATCTAGCCGAGCGATAGAAATCTAGGGTCTTCCCGCATTTGAAATAGACCAGTTCCATCAACAACCAAAGATTTCTCAAGAAAATGGCGTTTTATGGGGTCACCAAAGTAGACCAGATAGAGAAGTGGGAGTATCTCTCTGTGAGCGATATTGCAATCCGCCCCGCGACCTTGGCTGATCTTCCAGATCTTTATCACGTCGCGATCAAAACCGGCGATTCTGGAAATGATGCGACAGGAAAATTTCTCAACGATGAAATTATTGGTGAGATCTATGTTGGGCCATATGCAACGTTAGCAACCGAAACTAGCTTTGTATTAAGTGAAGCCGGAAAAGCAATTGGATATGGCCTATGCGTTCTAGATACCTTGAAATTTCAAGAACGTTGCCGACAGGAGTGGTGGCCCAAGCTACAAGCTAAATACCAAGGTGAAGCAACTACAGGGCCAAGCGGTTGGTTAATAAATGAAATCTTTAATCCAACGCCATCGCCTCATGAAATTCTCGCGGAGTATCCGTCACATGGCCATATTGATTTATTGCCACATGTTCAAGGTCAAGGCTGGGGACGAAAGATGATGACGCGAATGGAATCTGAATTGACCGCGCTAAAGTCGCCAGGATTTCATCTTCGGGTGTCGGCTTTTAATGATCGTGGTCTGCAGTTTTATGCTGCACTTGGTTATGATGAATTAATTAGAAGAGACGATGAAGTTGTCGTTGGGAAGAAGTTAAGTTGAAAGATTTTGTCTACGGCGTTGCAACTTCTTCCTACCAAATTGAAGGCGCAGCGTTTGAGGATGGTCGAGGCCTCTCGATTTGGGATACTTTCTCGCGAACACCAGGGAAAGTTGCTAATGGCGATACCGGAGATGTGGCATGCGACCACTACCACCGTTATAAAGAAGATTTAGATTTGATGAAATGGCTGGGAGTTTCGGCCTATCGATTCTCAGTTGCATGGCCACGTGTAATTCCAAATGGCGTTGGCAAAGTTAATCAATTAGGTATTGATTTCTATGATCGATTGATTGATGGCGCGCTCGAGCGTGGAATAGAGCCTTGGTTAACGATTTATCACTGGGACCTACCGCAAGCGCTCCAAGATCGCGGCGGCTGGGCCAATCGCGAGATCACCGAATGGTTTTCTGAGTACACCGGGTTACTTGCCGATCGGTTTGGCGATCGCGTAAAGCGCTGGATGACGCTTAATGAACCGCTCTGTAGCGCTTGGATTGGCCACTTATATGGGGAAATGGCGCCTGGAATCCGTAACTTAAAGACCGCACTCGATGCCTCGCATCATTTACTGCTTTCTCATGGGCGCGCCGTAGATGTAATTCGAAGTTCAGTTAGAGATGCCAAAGTTGGCATCGTAATAAATGTGACACCTGCTGTTCCTGCAACTGAATCTGATGAGGATAAGAGAGCAGCAGATCTTGCAGATGGTTTTGATAATCGGTGGTTTTTAAATCCAGTATTCGGTAAATCTTATCCAGAAGATGTGCTTCAAGCGCTAGGTGATTCTCCAGCTATTGAAGCTGGCGATATGAAAGAGATTGCTAAAGATCTAGATTTTCTAGGAGTTAATTTCTACTTCCGCCAAACCGTGAAACATGATCCGACCGGCAAACCGCTTCCGATAAAGAATGTCCGGCGCGAAAATGTGAAGCGTACCTTTATGGATTGGGAGGTACATGCGCCCGCTTTAGCCGAATATCTAATTCGAATCCATCGGTTATACGCTCCGAAAGAAATGTATGTGACTGAGAATGGTTCGGCGTGGGATGACCGTTTAGTAAATGGCAAGATCGAAGATGATGAGCGAATCTCGTACTTTAAGGAACACTTAGCTGCGATTGAGAGCGCTCGAGAGGCCGGTGCGCCGATCCACGGTTATTTTGCTTGGAGTTTGTTGGATAACTTTGAGTGGGCTTATGGGTATGAGAAACGATTTGGATTAATTTACGTTGACTACAAAACCCAAGAGCGAATCCCTAAGAAAAGCGCTCACTACTATCGACAATTACTCCTTGACCGCGCCACTTGAAAGTCCAGCAACTAACCAACGTTGAATCACTACGGTAAGTAGAACGATCGGTAATAACGCAACTGTTGCGGCAGCTGCCATTGGACCCCAATCAAGGGTTCGATTACTAATGAAGCTAGCTACTAAAACTGGGAAAGTCTTCGCATCTTCGCCTGCCATGATTACCGGAATTAAGAATTCATTCCACGAAAGCAGCGAAACAAAAATTCCAGTTGCTACCAGTCCAGGAGCGGCCAGCGGCAAGATGATGCGAGTGAACATTCTTGTATTAGATGCCCCATCTACTCGGGCCGATTCCTCAATTTCCACCGGAATTTGTTCAAAAAAGCTCATCATTAACCAGATCGCAAACGGCAAGTTAAATCCGGCGTAGATAAATATTAAGGCAATCATCGAGTCATATAAGCCAAAGAAAGAACTTAATTTATAGATAGGAAGCAAGATCACGATTCCAGGAAGTGCGCGTACCGCAATCATCAGACCTTCTAACGCGCCGCGACCTCGAAACTTAGCTTTTCTCGCAAATACATAAGCTGACAAACTTCCAATAATCAAACATAAAACTGTGCTGGCAAAGGTAATGATGACGCTATTTCCTGCAATTCGCCAGAAACTATCCATAGCAAATAGCGAGGTGTAGTTCTTCCAAGTTGGCAGAAAATCAAAGAATTTTGGAGGCAAGGTATAGGTGTCAACACGATTTTTTATGGAGGTACTGATGGTCCAGAAGAGCGGGAATATCGAAAAAAACGAAGCGACTAAAAGTAGTGAGTAAGAAACTAGTCGCTTAGTTCTCATCGCACACCTCTCGAAGCCTTGCGCCAGAGGAAATAAACTGGAGCGGTAATTAGGGCGATGATCACGCCAAGTGCGGCCGCCTGGGAGAGTTCTAAGAAGATGAATCCAGTTTTATAAGTCCAAAGCCCAAGCGTTGTAGTCGCATTGCCTGGGCCGCCTCTAGTCAAGATAAACAAAGTATCGAAGAGTTTTAAGAAGTCCATAATTTTAATCATCGTGATAACTAAGAGCGTTGGAGTTATTAGCGGCAAGGTAATTCGCCAAAAAATCTGGCGGTTAGAAGCGCCATCGACTCGAGCTGCCTCATATAAGGATGGCGAAATCGCGGTTAAAGCAGCGAGCGATAAGAGCATCACAAATGGAACGGATTGCCATGAATCGACCAAAATAATTGCGAAGAGGGCGCTCGTTTGCGATCCCAACCAATTAACTTTTTCAATTCCGAAACCGCCCAGCGCCCAGTTGATTACACCGAGATCGGTATCAAACATAAAACGGTAAGTAAGTCCGACCGCAACCGGCGTTAACAGCATTGGTGTAATCAAAATCGAACGAAAGATCTTGGTGCCTTTTAGGTTTTCATGGAGCGCGAGCGCGAGCCAAATCCCAAGCGGTATTTGTAGTGTTAGGCCCACAATTGTGATTGCAATTGTGATACGAAATGTGGCCCAGGTTTCACTCGCCGCTAATACCGTTGCATAATTCTTAAAGCCGATGAATTCTGGAGGTAAAAACGAAGCAAGATTTATATCTAAGAATGAAATGTAGATTCCATAGAGAAAAGGAATCAGAATGACGGTTGCGAGCAGAACCCAAGTCGGAATCGTGAAATGGGCTAGCGGCCGTAAACCGCGACTTCTAAAAGAAGTAGGCCTGGCCACCTTTAGTTTTGCGTTCACAAGGTGACCAGGCTACTTATTGCCTACTTATTTCGGGTATTAACTAACGAGGCTCCTTCGCCAGAATTGGCTTGAGTTTCTCATTTAACGCATCAAGCGCTGCCTGAG
>JBJTUU010000087.1:0-8971 GCA_046080845.1 Actinomycetales bacterium
CGCGCTGTACCTGTAGTTTGCCGGATATTCGATCGGCATCAAAGGCATGCAACGGTTGCCCAATTTCGAGCATCACATAGTTAGTGACATCTACTGCAAGGGAAATCGGTCGCATTCCAGATTGAATCAAACGGCGAGCCATCCAAGGCGGCGTTTTAGCGCTTGACTCAAAATTGGAGAGCGATCGAATATAGATAAGGTCGGCAGCCTTTTTATCTAAAATTGAAACTTGGGTGAGTCTTCCAGGCTTACGCCGCTTTTGAATCTTCGCATACAAAGACTTGCTGTCGATATCTTTAAATTTCAGGTTTAGCGCCATCGCCAGCTCGCGCGCTGCACCCCGCACCGACATCGCATAACCACGATCGGGATTGACCGCAATATCGATAATCGGATCGTCTGCTCCTAAAGCCGAGAGCGCATTACTGCCAGGCTTTATTGACTTGGAACTTTCTGTATCTAGAACGATGATGCCGGAGTGGTCCTCCCCCAAGCCTAGTTCGCGAGATGAACAGATCATTCCATTGCTTAGATGACCGTAAGTTTGGCGGGCGCTAATTTCAAAATTTCCTGGAAGCACCGCTCCGGGAAGTGCAACTACAACTTTGTCTCCAACTTTGAAATTAGTGGCACCACAGATTACGTACCTAGCGCTTTTTTCGCCAACATCTAATCCCACGTATCGAATTGGTTTCTTATGCTCAGTAATTTCCTTAACAGAAAGGACAGTGCCGACCTTTAATGGTCCTTTGATATTGCTAGCTGGATTTTCGATTCCTTCGACTTCGAAGCCCACCTTAATGAAAGCATCTGATATCTGATTAATTGTAAGTCCTTTTGGAAAAGATATGAATTCTGATAGCCAAGAAATTGGAAGTTTCATTTCAAGCCACTTCCAAAAATTCTAGAGAATCTAACATCGCCTTCTACGATGTCGTGCATGTCGGAGATACCGTGGCGAACCATTAAAGTCCGTTCTAAGCCCATTCCAAAAGCAAACCCCGAGTAAGTTTCAGAGTCGATGCCACAGACTTGGAGTACTTTGGGGTTAACCATGCCGCAGCCGCCCCATTCAATCCAACGGCCATTGTAGAAGAAATCCACTTCAGCACTTGGTTCGGTAAATGGGAAATACGAGGGGCGAATTCTTGTCTTAACTTCAGGCCCGAAAATCTTGGAAGCGAAATGAGAAAGAGTCCCCTTAAGGTCAGCCATCGTTATATTTCTATCGATAACTAGCCCTTCAACTTGATTAAATACTGGAGAATGAGTCGCATCCAGTGCATCAGATCTAAAAGTTCTTCCTGGACAGATTACGTAAATTGGAGGATTTCTCTCCAGCATCGTTCTGATTTGCACCGGAGAAGTTTGGGTTCGAAGGACCAAATCTGCGCTCAACGGTTCGACGAAGAAAGTGTCTTGCATGGTTCTAGCCGGATGATCTTCTGGAATATTTAATGCGTCAAAATTTAACCAACCAGATTCCAATTCAGGTCCCTCAACTACCTGGTATCCCATACCCGTAAATAAATCTTCAATTTCGTGGCGCAACTGTGTCAGTGGATGAAGTGCTCCAGGCGATCGACGAGCTGGCGCTATTGAAACATCGACGCGTTCTTTTGTTAGAGCCTGTTGATCTCGAGTTGATTTAAGCGTTTTCTCGCGGTCATCGTAGGCTTGATTGATATCGGCCCTGGCTTGACCAATAATCTTTCCTAACGCAGCCCGCTCTTCCACGGGAATTTGGCTAAGCGTTTGATTTGCTTTTGCGATTGGGGAGCGGTCTCCTACTTGAGCTGTTCTTACCATCTTTAAGGAGTCAAGATCTAACGCATTAGCTATCGCGGCAAGCGCATCGCGTTTAATTTCTGCGATGTTATTGGGATCTAACGACACCCCAAGATTCTACATTTTTTTATCAGAGATAGCGGTGAAATTATGCGTTCGCCACGGCATACATTACTACCGAAGCCGCAGTGGCTAGATTGAGACTCTCGGCTGCGCCACTCATAGGGATACTTACTGACGTTGCTTGGATTACTGACGGTACGTTTTTTGGAATACCGCGGGCTTCATTACCAAAGATCCAGATTGAACCTTTTCCTTTCAATTCTTTTGAGATAGCCGATAGCTCTATTTCTGCAGAAGCCATGGTCGTGAAACATCTTAAGTTTTGCTGTCTAGCAAACTCATCAAGTTGTTCCAGTGATACCTCAGTCACTAACTTGATTTGCCATAGTGAGCCGGCAGTCGCTCGGATTACTTTTGGGCTGAAAATATCAACCGAATTTTCGGAAAAAATCACTCCGTCAAAACCGAATGCGTCCGCAGCACGGATTACCGTTCCAGCGTTTCCAGGGTCTTGGATTTCCCAAAGATAGGCAAGCTTTGGCTGAGCAATTTTCGCCAAATCTTTCAAAGAATCTTCAGATTTCTCGACGATTGCTAGTAGCCCTTGAGGTGTAACCGTGTCAGTCATGGCTTTCATTACTTGATCTGAAACTTCTAGCCATTCACCGTCCCAAGCCGCGTTAATTCGCGCCATTCCGGCAGCCGTGTAATAAATCCGTTTGATGAGTTTGGGTTTAGCTGCAATTACCGCGGAAATATTGGTGACGCCTTCGACAACATAACTCCGCTGCTCGCGTCGAGCTTTTACGCCTCTTGCTCCTAACAGAGCCTTCACCGCCTCGACATGCGAGGAGTGAAGGCTAGTGATCATCAGATCTAGGAGACCTTTACGTTCTTCTTGGCGACTTCAACGAGATTTGCAAATGCCTTTGGGTCATTGGTCGCCAGATCAGAGAGCGCTCGGCGATCAATTTCAATACCGGCTCCCTTTAATCCTTGAATCAAACGGTTATAGGTGATGCCATTTTCTCGAGCTGCCGCATTTATTCTGGTGATCCAGAGTTGACGGAAATCGCCTTTCTTATCTTTTCGATCATTAAAGGCGTAAATCATTGAGTGCGTAACTTGCTCTTTTGCTTTGGTAAAGAGCCGAGAACGCTGGCCACGATATCCGCTGGCTCGTTCGAGAATGGTTCTACGCTTTTTTGCGGCATGCACGCCGCGTTTAACTCTCGCCATTATCGATACTCCTTACTTCAAGCCAAGCAAGCGCTTGGCAGAGAATGTATTTCGGTCATTTGCTGTTGCATCTTTAGAGAGACGTCTCGTCAATCGAGATGACTTTCGTTCGAGCAGGTGGCGCTTACCGGCACGTTCGTGCATGACTTTGCCACTTCCAGTTACGCGGAAGGTTTTCTTAGCTCCGCTATGGGTCTTCATCTTTGGCATTTCGGTCTCCCTTTTCTACTTCTTCTCACTCTTAACAGCCGCAGCACGGCGTTTTGCTTCTGCGACTGCCTCGCTCTTCTTCTTCAAAGGTCCAAGCACCATAGTCATGCTTCGCCCTTCTCGTTTCGGAGCAAACTCAACAAATCCAGTGCTTGCTACATCTTCTGCAAGTCGTTGCAGAAGTCGGAAACCCATCTCAGGTCGAGTTTGTTCTCGACCCTTGAATTGGACGGTTACCTTCACTTTGTCCCCGCTGAGAAGAAATTTTTCAATATGGTTCTTCTTAGTCTCGTAATCATGACTTTCGATTTTTAGGCCTAATCGAATTTCCTTGACGACGATGTGAGTCTGATTCTGACGAGCTTCTCTCGCCTTCTGGGCGATCTCGTACTTGTACTTTCCAAAATCCATGATCTTGCAAACTGGAGGTTGTGCATCCGGAGCAATTTCAACTAAGTCATATCCCGCCTCTTCGGCAAGACGTAACGCAACATCGATTGCTACTACGCCAACTTGTTCCCCAACTGCACCAATCAATCGAACTTCAGGTACTCGAATCCGATCATTGATTCGCGGTTCGGCTGTGCTGATAAATGTCCCTTTCCGTTTTGTCGCAAACTCTTGAGAAATTCTCAAGAAAGAAGAAAGGAAGGCCGCGCTCTTTTTCTTGACCAGCTCGCTAAAAAACGAGGTAGGTGGGAGCGGCGAGCTCCACTTCTTCATGGCCTAGCGGCCAACCGGAGAAGGCTACCCGTTCGCTAGATCGACTCCAAATTGAGCGCTTCGGCGTGCGATTTCTGCAAGCAACATCTAGCGTTCGGGGTATGCAGCCTGAAATTCATCGAATAACCAATGTTCAGATGGGTCAATCTGAAGAGTTGCCCGGAAGACAACGTCGTTACTTCTATTCGATGATGGTGCGTACTTTTTGCTTCTTGTTGGCGGTATTCACTCCTAGTCCATACCGTTGGTTCTTCTTGGTAGGAGCAATCACCTTGCCATACATTTCAGTTATCGTCGCAAATGCTGGTCGCGAAACCATTCGCGGAGAGGCAAAGTTGCTTCGCTCTCGACGCCGCGAGATTGGTAGATGAAACGCTTTCTTGGCCTAACAATTTTGGCAGTAGTACTCGTTGGAATCTGCGGGAAAGCTGCGCTCTGGCAATATGACCGCCATCTCAAACGCAGCGAATACAACCAGTTAATTGAGTCCAATGTTAATCGGCCGACGCTACTTGAAGCCGAAATCTCTTCTCTAAACGAATCTGATTTAGCATGGCGCGAATTGAAACTCTCCGGAACTTTTCAACCGCAGATGGAAATCTTAATTAGAAATCGCTATCACAATGGTGAATACGGATTTGGAGTAATCACGCTCTTTAATTCCACAACCGGCAAGAGTTTTTGGATTGATCGAGGCTGGGTCAAGGCCGGCCCGGATGCGAAGACACCACCGAAAACTCAAGAGATAACGGGTGAACCGGTAACGATTATTGGTCGGATCCATACCCAGCGCATCGACCAGCAAGTAAGAGGCACATTTTTTGCCTCACCGATTGGGAATGGCGAAAGCGAGCTAAAAAATTGGGATAACCAGAACTCGATTAGTTCTGAATCGATTTATTTGGATTTAATCACCGGTTTGCCCACGAAATTCACGCCAGATGTACCAACCGAGCTTCCGGTGTTAAGCGATGGACCGCACCTGGCGTACACCTTCCAATGGGTAATCTTTGCGCTACTAGTTCTCTTTGGTTACTTCCTAATCATTCGCGAAGATTGGCGGGAGCGAAGAGGTGAACGTTAGTTCAAAATTTGCCGTTGGTAGAGATCAGAATATATTTTGCCGGCGCTAATTAATTGATCATGGCGTCCTTGTTCACGAATTTCACCATTCTCGATGACCAGAATTTGATCGGCTGATTTAATTGTCGAGAGTCGGTGGGCGATGACGATGCTCGTTCGACCCTGCAGCGCGTTGGCCAGAGCCTGTTGAATTAACTCTTCATTTTCCGAATCCAGATGGGCAGTTGCTTCGTCAAGAATTACGATCCGAGGCTCTTTCAGAAGTAATCTAGCAATAGCTAATCGTTGCTTCTCGCCGCCTGAGAGTCGGTGACCACGATCCCCGACAACCGTATCCAACCCATTGGGCAAATTTGCGACAAAATCCCAAATGGCCGCTGATTCGCAAGCCTGTTTAAGTTCTTCCTCAGTTGCGCTCGGATTGGCGTATTTAAGATTCATTGCGATCGAGTCATGGAACATATGTGCATCTTGAGTAACAACGCCAATTGAGCTCCTCAAACTCTTTAACTCGATATCCCTAACATCAAATCCATTTAATTTGATGGCTCCCGCAGTGACGTCATAAAGCCTTGGGATCAAATTGGCAATCGTTGTTTTTCCGCCACCGGAGAGTCCGACCAACGCTGTCAAAGTTCCGGGAGCACAAGTAAAAGAGATGCCTTTTAGGATCTCGCCGGTTTCGACAACCTCGCTTCGCGCCACGCCTTCAAGTGAGGCAAGGGAAATTTCCGCCGCCTTCGGATAGGAAAAATGCACATCGCTGAAATTCACTTCCAGTGGTCCGTTCGGAACCGGGAGTGGATTCTCGCGATTTCGGACCCTCGGCTTAAGATCAAGAATTTCGAACACTCTTTCAAAAGAGACAAGCGCAGTCATTACATCCACTCTCACGTTTGATAAAGCGGTTAATGGTCCGTAGAGACGAACTAACAGAGTGGTAAGCGCCAGTAAAGTTCCCAGAGTTATCTCTCGATTTATGGTCAGTTGCCCTCCCACACCATATGCCAACGCGGTGGCTACCGCTGCAATCGATGTCAAAGCGATAAAAAAGAATCGCTGTAAAAGCGCGATAGAAATACCAATATCTGCGACTTTTCGGGCGCGTTTAGCAAAGCTACCTCTTTCAACGTCTAAATCTCCATAAAGTGAAACCAATAGCGCCCCTGCCACATTAAATCTTTCGGTCATAGTTGCGGACATCTCGGCATTGAGTCCAAAAGATTCCCTCGTCAGGTTCGCAAGTCGGCGACCAACCCATTTTGTGGGAAGCAGGAATATTGGCAAAAGAACCAAAGAGAGCAGAGTTATCTTCCAAGACAAGGCCAACATGGCCCCTACAACCAGAACTAAGGTAAGGGAATTGCTCAACAAACCGGAGAGCGTGCTAGTGAAAGCCTGCTGCGCTCCAATCACATCTGAATTTAATCTAGAAATCAGCGCACCAGTTTGAGTTCGCGTGAAAAAAGCAAGCGATTGCTGTTGCACGTGGCCAAATACTTCTGATCTCAAATCATAAATGAGACCTTCACCGATTCGCGAAGAGAACCAGCGTCCCACAAGGCTAAAGGCTGCATCGGCCAACGCCACCAAACCGACAAGGAGCGCCATTTGTGTGACAACTTTCGAATCGCTAGGTACTACCCCTTGATCAATTAATCGTTTCAAAAGAAGTGGCGAGGTAACAACTAGCAGTGCGTCAATCACGACAGTTGCCAAGAAGAAGATTAACGAGGCGCGATATGGGGCTGCATACCTAGCAATCCGAGTTGCCGTACCGGGTTTCAAACGTTGATCTTTTACAGATTGATCTGAGGTCAAAGAGCGGAAAGACATCCACATCGCATGTTGGGACATTTAAAGCCTTGGAGTCCGAATGATTCTTTAAACTAAACGGTAAAACCGATGGCGCGAAGTTGCTCTCGTCCATCATCGGTTATTTTATTGGGACCCCAAGGTGGCATCCAAACCCAGTTGATTCGCACATCTTTAACCAAATCTTGAAGTACGGAACGGGTTTGATCTTCAATCACATCTTGGAGTGGACAGGCCGCGGATGTGAGCGTCATATCAAGAGTTGCGACATTTTCATTATCTATCGAGATGTCATAGATTAAACCGAGATCGACCACATTTATGCCAAGTTCTGGATCAATTACATCCTTCATCGCCTCAGTAACATCCGACAGGGTTGCGCTACTCATTACTTCCCTTCCGTTCTAGAAATCGCATCTTTAAATGCCATCCATGCCAATAACGCACATTTTACACGTGCTGGGAATTTTGCGACGCCAGCAAAGGCTACGCCATCTTGGAGATGATCTTCATTCCCAGATATTCCACCTTTGCTCTGCAGCATTTCTTGGAATTCTTCTACTAAAGCAAGGGCTGCTTCGCTAGATTTTCCGATCAAAAGTTCAGACATTACCGAAGCGCTAGCCTGAGAGATCGAACAACCTACGCCATCCCAGGAAAGATCTTTTACTAGCCCGGCATCCACAACTAAATTGAGAGTCAACTCATCACCGCAACTTGTGTTCACATGGTGAACTTGGATGGATGGATTGGCTCGGAGTGATTTGTTTTTGGGCCGTTTGTAGTGATCAAGAATTACTTCTTGGTAGAGATTTTCTAATTCCAAGCGGATCTCCAATTTAGTTCAACCACGGAAGAATTTCCTTGCAGATGCAACGCCCTCAATCAAGCTCTTAACGTCATCTAGGTCGTTGTAAAGATAGAAGGAAGCTCTAGTTGTAGCTACAGAATTGAATCTTCGCATCAATGGCCATGCGCAGTGGTGTCCAGTTCTTACCGCTATTCCATATTGATCTAACGCTTGCCCTAAATCGTGCGGATGTATCCCTTTAATTTCAAATGAGACCACCGCCCCCCGATTCACCATTTCTAGTGGTCCGATGATTTTTAATTCCGGTATTTTGCCCAGTCCTTCAATCGCGACCCGCGCTAACTCCATTTCATGTTGGTGGATTTTCTCTAATCCGATGTTGGATAAATAATCTAACGCTGCTACCAGACCAACCGCGCCAGCCATATCTGGGACGCCCGGCTCGAATCTACGGGGCGCGCTGAGATAGGTAGCGCTTTCCATAGTAACCATCTCAATCATCGAGCCGCCCGTGAGAAATGGCGGCATGGCATCTAGGAGTTCTTTTCTCCCCCAGAGCACGCCAATTCCCGTTGGCCCAAGAGCTTTATGTCCAGAGAAGGTTAGGAAGTCACAACCGAGCTCTTTCACGTTTAGCGGAAGATGTGGTGCGGATTGACATGCATCGATTAGTAACAGCGCTCCAGTTTCTTTAGTTCGCTTAGAGATTTCATCAAAGGTGTTGATGGTTCCAAGAACGTTTGATTGGTGAGTTAAAGCGACGATTCGAGTTCGATTTGTGATTAATTCATCTAAATTACTTAAATCCAATCTTCCGTTATCCGTAACCTTGAACCAACGTAATTTGGCACCGCTGCGGTTGGCCAACTCCTGCCACGGAACCAGATTTGCATGGTGCTCCATCTCAGAGACCACAATCTCATCGCCAACTCCGATATGAAACCTCGAACCTTTCGGAGCATTTCCCAGTGAGTAAGCAACTAAGTTGATACTTTCGGTTGCGGATTTGGTGAAGACAATTTCTTCTATTGAGCTCCCAAGGAAATTTGCCACGGTTAGGCGGGCCTTCTCGTAGGCCTCGGTCGCTTCTTCGGCAAGCAGATGAGCCCCCCGATGGGCAGCCGCATTGTGTTGCGTATAGAAATTACGCTCGGCATCGAGTACTGCGTTCGGCTTCTGTGACGTGGCAGCGCTATCTAGGTATATCAAACGATTCCCGCGAATCTTCCGTTCAAAGAT
>JBJTUU010000088.1:0-2805 GCA_046080845.1 Actinomycetales bacterium
CACGTGTTCCTCACCCGTTCGCCACTAATCCATTCCCGAAGGAACTTCATCGTTCGACTTGCATGTGTTAAGCACGCCGCCAGCGTTCGTCCTGAGCCAGGATCAAACTCTCCATTGAATTTTGATTCAACGAAACGTTGACTCTGGCAAAAAACATAAACAACTGTCGTCATTTGATGTCTTTGACCAATTGATTTTTTACAAAGGATTCGACGGGCATGGCAATTAAGCCATACCTCATCGAGGTAATTGGCATTGACTTCTTATACGTTGTTGAGTTCTCAAGGTACGGCAGCGCACTGATTCCTGGCCTTACGACCAATGGCAGGGCTTTTCCACCCCTTTTCAAGGGCAGAAGGAGAAACCTAGGCCCCGCATAAGAATCGGTCAAATCACCCAAATCATTTTTGAGCGAATTTCACCCTTATGAGGTTTCCTGGTCTCTAGGGAAGTGCTTGCTCAGCTACTCGGCCTGGTGTTGAAGTCCGATTTCGTAGCGAGAGGAGAAGGATAGACCTATGCGGCGCCGGGGGCAAACTGAGCCAGAAACCAGCCAAAATCAAGGTCGTTGAGGCGATTAATTCCGGATAACCGCAGCCAAATCTCGCTTTCCTTTACGCAGCAACAGGTATCGCCCATGGAGAAAATCCTCTGAAGAAGGCGTGAAATCTTCACTCGAAATCTTCTGGTTATTCAAGTAAGCCCCGCCCTCTTTGATAATCCGTTTCGCGGCAGATTTTGACTCAATAACGCCGGTTGCGGTGATGAGTTCAATCCAAGTTGGGATAGCTGCACCACTTGCAATCTCTGTCTTGGGCAATTCTTGTAGCGCGCTTTCGAGAGTCGGTAAATCCAGCTCGCGAATTTCACTCTGTCCGAAGAGTGCTTTCGCAGCGCTCTCCGCCTTAGCGCATTCAACTTCACCATGAACTAACGTAGTCACTTCTTTAGCTAATTCACGATGCGCTTCCCGAGCGCCCGGATTAGCTTTAAGCGAATCAAAGAGGTTCTCGAGTTCTGCATGACTCTTAAATGAGAATGCTTTCAATAGCCTCTCAACGTCTCGATCATCAGAATTCAAAAAGAATTGAAAGAAAGCATAAGGACTCGTCATCTTTGGGTCGAGCCAGATTGCGCCAGCGGCAGTCTTACCAAATTTGGTTCCGTCAGCTTTAGTCATTAACGGTATCGTCAAGGCGTGGGCCGTTTTGCCGGAAACTCTGCGAATCAAATCCACTCCCGCGACGATATTGCCCCACTGGTCACTCCCACCAATTTGTAAACCGCATCCAGTTCTACGGTTCAACTCCAAATAATCAAAGGCCTGCAGCACTTGATATGAGAATTCGGTATATGAAATTCCACCAGATTCCAATCTCGCCGATACTGATTCCTTTGCCAACATCTGATTTACCGAGAAATGTTTTCCAATATCCCTGAGGAAAGTAATTGCCGAGACCGGCGCGGTCCAATCTAGGTTGTTGGCCATGGTTGCAGCGTTCTTGCCAGCAAAGTCGAGGAAGCCTTCTAATTGTTGATGGATTCGCTCCACCCATCCAGAGACAACCGATTCATCATTTAGCGTCCGCTCTGAATTCCTACCGCTTGGATCTCCAACTAGACCGGTAGCTCCTCCAACCAGCGCAATTGGTTTGTGGCCGGCAAGTTGAAACCGCCGCAAAACAGTAAGTGCGACCAAGTTCCCGAGATGAATGCTTGGCGCAGTTGGATCAATCCCTAAGTAAACGCTCTGTTGTCCACTATCGAGAAACTTAGTGAGTTCAGACCTGTCGGTGGTCTGCGAAATTGCGCCGCGCCATTCCAGATCTGCTAGGAGCTGGTGGGTCATTGGCCCATCATGCCGGAAAAGCGTTTTCTAGCGTCGGATATCCAAGTTAGATCATTACTGAGGCTCTCTCGAAGCGCTTTGATTTGAATTGATACCGAACTGGGGGCGGTTCCATTAGGTGTCTTCCGTGAATTTATCGCGCCAGCTGGATCAAGAAACGCAAGCAACGAACTATCTAGGCCGGGGTCAATTTTTCGCATTTCGGGTTCCGGCAATTGATGGAGTTCAAGACCGCTCGCTTCACAAACCTTCACATACTTACCGGCCAATTCGTGGGCCTTAGGGAATGGGTAGCCTTTACGAACTAGAAAATCTGCAATCTCAGTTGCTAACGCAAAGCCCTGCGAAGCGCCACTAGCGATATTTTGCCGATTAAATTCGGTGGATTTAACCATTCCAATCAGCGCGGGTAATAGTAAAAATAGGTGGTCGATAGAAGAGAAAGTTACCGATTTATCTTCTTGTAAATCTCGGTTATAGGCAAAGGGCAGGCCCTTTAAGGTCACCAGTAATGCAGTCAAATTTCCAATCAATGGCCCGCTCTTGCCACGCGCTAGTTCGGCAATATCTGGATTCTTTTTCTGGGGCATTATCGAAGAACCAGTCGAAAAACCATCGGCAAGTTCTGCCCAACCAAATTCCGGCGTAGCCCAGATAGTCCACTCCTCGCCGATGCGGGAAAGGTGAACACCTAGTAGCGCCAGGATAAAGAGCCCTTCGGCGACAAAATCTCGATCACCGACCGCATCGATACTGTTCTCAACAATTCCGCTAAAGCCAAGTTCTTTCGCGGTTGCGATTGGATCTATGGGAAGAGAGGAACCAGATAGCGCTCCGGCGCCAAGTGGCGAGATATTTGTACGGCGATACCAATCTGAAATTCGATCCAAATCTCGCCCAAGAGCGACGGCATGCTTGGCGAGTTCTTGGCCAAATGAGACTGGTTGAGCATGCTG
>JBJTUU010000089.1:0-2739 GCA_046080845.1 Actinomycetales bacterium
ATCGGATTTAGTTTGAGTAGTAAAGCTTTAATTGAAGTGATGTTCGGTAGTTTTCGAATCGCTAAGACTTCGATGTTACGCCGACTTCTTGCGGGTGTATTTATAAGTTCAATTGGTACGGGGACGACGCTCTCGTTGCTATTGGTCTATCTGCATGAAATGCGCGGCTTCAGCAATTCGTTTGGTGGATTCTTGCTTTCTTATATGGCGCTGATTGCAGTTGCGCTCACCGGGCCAGCTGGTTGGTTAATCGATCGAATCGGCCCAAAACGTGTTGCGTATGCCGGCTTGTTATTAGAGGGGAGCGCAGTGGCTGGGTGGGCTCTTGTTACGACACATACCCAGGCAATCTTGATTGCAACCTTTAGCGCGATTGGAACCTTGATGATTTGGCCACCACAGACTGTGATGATTACGAGAGCGACTTCTGAAGCTAATCGGCAAAGTGCCTTCGCGCTCAACTTCATGCTGTTGAACCTCGGGATCGCATTTGGTGGATTAATAGCAGCCAGTATTGTCCAAGACGGTAATTTGCGGAGTTTTCAAGTTCTCTATTTTGCTGACTCACTTTCATATTTTGGTTATTTTTTCATGCTTTTAACGATAAAAGAGCGATTCTTGAGCAAAGTAGAGATTGAAAAATCTAACAAAAGTGGATACCGAGAAATACTTAGAGATAAGCCTTTTCTAAAGGTAACTCTCGGAAGCTTAATTTATTTAACTTTCGGGTATGCATCACTTCAAGCCGGTCTAGCTATTTATACAACGCAATTCCTTGGTTTGTCGCCGAAATGGTTAGGCCTAGTTTTTGCAGCAAACACAATTACAATCTTTCTTTTACAAGGCTTCGCATTGAGATGGTTGGAGCGGGTTGAAGATTTAGCGGCGCTACGCCGAATCGGTTATCTCTGGGGTGGTTCTTGGGTAATTATTGGTAGCGCTGCCCTTACCTCTGGGCAATTGGCTGGTGCGTTAGTTGCTCTAAGTCAGATTACTTTTGCCTTTGGCGAGATGATCTGGGCACCTAAGGCGCCAGCAATCGTGAATCGATTAGCTCCCGAAGAGCTACGTGGTCGCTACAACGCGGTAATGGGTATTCAGTGGAATGTGGCGGCAATTATTGGCGCAGCGATCGTTGGAACCATGATTGGTCGAGAGCTATACAAAGAATGGTTAATTTTGATGATGATTGGATCGGTAATACCAATTTTTGTCTTTCGCTCAATACCAGGGCTAGATCGAATTCAATCTAAACCATAGAAAAGAGCCGTTAATTAAGAGAGCTTGCCAACCGCTTCAATTAGCGCAGTTTCGCCACTAATCAACTTAACTTTTAATTCATCACCTGAGGCTCCAGGACAAGAGAGCGCCCAACTAAAAGTCTTTGTGGCGCCAACTGCCAGCGGCTCCATTGGAGCACCACCAATATTGTTATCGCCATCGAAGATATCTACACAGGCACCAGCAGAAGTCGAGCCGGAGACAATTAAAACTGCAAGGTCTAATTCGGCAGTTCCGCCGTTTGTGACGCTAACTTCAAAACGGTTGAAGCTTTGGCCCGGGACTTGGCCAGCCGCAAATTTTCCTGGGGTGAATTTAGTTGGTGAAGAAAGTCGATAACTCTCACCACTTGGAAGTTTGATATCGCTATCAAACCCACCTTTGGCTTGTGCTTCTTGCTCCTGGTTCTCGACCAGTCCCTGTTTCTCTTCTTCCGGAACCGCCGCCTCATCCGAGCCGCCACAAGCGGTGAGCGTTCCAAGCATTAACAGGGCAGTAAGAGTAATCAGCGAAGTTTTTCTCATGGGGCTAAGTATAAGGCTCGGTTGTTTGATGCGCGTCATGAAATCCGATACCTTGCCCACTCTATGAGCATAGATAGCGCCCCAGTTGCAACAGAATTAGCGGGCCGAAGCCCCGGGCAAATTACTTGGATGCGCTTCAAGCGAAATAAAGTAGGTGTTGGCGCCGCCATTGTTAGCGTCACAATTTTGCTGATGTCCGCTTTCGCTCCGATTGTTTCGAAAATCTTGGGCGTAGATCCAGACGAATTGAATCTTGAGGCGCTAAATAGCAGCGGGATTCCAATTGCTCCACGTGGCGGAATGAGTTGGGATCACCCACTTGGATTAATTCCAGGAACTGGCCGAGATCTGTTAGCACAATTACTTTATGGATCTCGAATCTCATTCATGATTGCGTTTATCACAACGATCGCCGCACTGACTATCGGACTCTTTGTGGGAATTGCTGGCGGGTATTTGGGTGGCCGAGTTGATAATGCGCTCGGAAGATTCACCGATTTCTTCCTTGCCTTCCCAGCTTTCTTTATGATTGTTGCGCTCAGCACGCCAGTAATTCAGCGCCTACAGAGTTGGCAGATATTCACGGGCGAAAATACTGCGCGAATTGTCTTCTTAATTGTCTTTCTTTCATTCTTTGGCTGGCCCGGTTTTTCAAGGCTTATTCGCTCTCAAGTTCTAAGCATTAGAGAACGAGATTACATAACTGCAGCACAAGCAATGGGAGCGCCTCGAAAGCGGATTATTTTTAAAGAAATTCTGCCTAATATTTGGGCCCCAATTATTGTGGTCGCCTCCCTTTCGCTACCCGGATATTTGGCGGCCGAGTCGGTCTACTCTTTTCTTGGTTTAGGAATACAACCTCCAGCATCGACTTGGGGAATTCTGTTATCAAACGCATCACGATTTGTTACCGCAATGCCTAGTTTCTTCATGA
>JBJTUU010000090.1:0-4826 GCA_046080845.1 Actinomycetales bacterium
GTCTGCGCGGCAAAGGTCCAACGCCACGTGCCGAAGATCGTCCAGCGCATAAGAAATATCGCTCGAAAGATGAGTCGCAACGGAAACGAATCGAGCGGAAACGAATTGATCGCAAGCGCCCAGATCGAAGACGCGATCCCAGAGAACATGTCGATACCGTTGCTGGACGTAATGCCGTTGTAGAGGCGCTACGTGCCGGAATTCCAGCAAAAGAATTAGTGGTCGCAGTCGGAGTAGATATCGATGAGCGGTTAGAGGAAAGCATTCGCTTAGCCCAGCGAATGGGGCTCAGCATTAGAGAAGTAGAGCGACGCCAGATTGAAAATATGACCGGAATCGCAAATCATCAAGGAATTGCTCTCGTCGCAAAACCATTCCAATACTCATCCCAGAAAGAAATCTTTGCTCGCGCTAAATCACCCGCGCTATTTGTGGCAGTCGATGGCGTAACCGATCCAAGAAATATCGGTGCCATTGCGCGAAGCGCAGCAGCTTTTAGCGCTGACGGACTGTTAATTCCAGAACGACGAAATGCGCCACTTACCGCTTCCGCCTGGAAATCTTCTGCCGGAGCTGCAGCGCGCTTGCCAATCGCACAAGTCACTAACTTGGTTCGTTCGATCCAAGATGCGAAAGAATTTGGCTGTTTTGTCGTTGGTTTAGATGGTGATGCGGATACCGCAGTAAACGATATGAAGATCGCTGATCAAAATCTCTATGTAGTGGTCGGTAGCGAAGGCCGCGGACTTTCCAGGCTAGTGCGCGAGAACTGTGATTTGTTAATCTCAATTCCTATGAGCAATACCGTGGAATCGCTCAACGCGAGCGTGGCTATGTCGATTGCTCTCTTTGCAATCGATAGGAAACGGAATGAGTTATAACCGCTTTCTAGCGCTCGGTGATTCGATGACTGAGGGAATGTCTGATGTCATCTTTAACGGTAAATATCGTGGTTGGGCAGATCGCACTGCCGAAGTTATGGCTTTTAATTGGTCTGGATTTACCTACGCAAACTTTGCAGTCCGCGGCAAATTGGTTGGACAAGTTGTTAACGACCAAATTCCCATGGCGCTGCCCTTTATTGAAGGTAAATCCACTCTTGTTTCATTTCATGCCGGCGCCAATGATGTAATCCGGCCAAAGTACGATCCCGATAAAACTATTGCAATTTATAACGAGGGCGTAGATAAATTAGTCCGAACTAACGCAACCTTGATGCTCTTCTGTGTACTCGAAGATACCGGCGCAAAGACTAGGGCTGCAAAAGTCTGGCAAGAACGTTTCGCTGAATTCAATGAGAATGTAAGGCGGAGGGCCACTAGCGTCAATGCAATCCTCTTTGATCCAAACCTCGATAATTTCTGGCGTGATATCCGCTTCATTGATGCGGATCGATTACACCTAAATAGTGAAGGGCATCGCAGAGTCGCGCAAGCAGTCCTAGCTCGCTTCGAGCTACCGCACGATAAAGATTGGCGAAAACCATTACCGCCTGCGCCACCAATTACGCCACTAGAAAAAGCCACAATTGATTTGAAATGGTTCTATAGCTTTGCTATTCCCTGGATGGGTCGCAGGTTACGGGGCCGTTCATCTGGCGATGGGCGAAGTTGCAAATACCCTGTTCCAATTCCGTTTAACAACTAGAAAGTAAGCGCGGTCCAACTCCACTTGTAATTGCCGGGCTTAATCAAATATTTGGCCAGGGTATCTGGGCCGCAAGATGCGGTACCGACGCCGCGGTGGATTGCATCGATGGTGATTACGGTATTGCCGCAGGGCTTCATAAAGACGCTATGAGAAGTGTCGGCGAGATCGGTAGCGCGCATCGGCGTTACCGTAATCATTCGAGGTTTATCGGTTTGAATGTAGATGCCATGGTTGGTGCGGTTGGCAAGTGAGAACCAACGAACTCCGACATGTCCGCCATTTTCTTGGGGTTTTACATATGGAACGTATTGTTCAGCGACCGATGAGTTCCAGCGATGAATCTTTCCGATGGCGCGATCTGGCATAGTTTCAAATGGACCAGTTCCAAAATAGACGAGTTGATCGAGTTCACCATTCATCTCAAAATTAGTTCCGATTCGGGCGACATCGTTTAATTCTTTGGGTAGCTGCAGGCTCTCGGAGACTCGGATGCCATCAACAACGGTCTCTACGAATTGTTCATGTTTAATTTTTATCCCTGAACCAGTTTTCCAGATGTTGCTGATTCGAACGCCAGTTGGTTTTCGCGTGACCTTGCTGCTGGTTTTGGTGAGTTCGCGAATCCCCCAGTTATCCCATTTTTCTGAGATGTGGCCGATGAGATCGTTATCAGTTGGGGCGCGCCAGAGCGTTAACTTTGGTGGCATAACTGAGTTTGGAATCCGAATAACGCCATCGTTGGTAACAATTGATTGATCCATCTTGGTGGTGCGCGGCTTAGGTATTGGCTTACTTGGTAGCGCAAATTGGAAGGAGCTAACTTCACTACCTGTCGGTGCCCAAGGCGTACTTAAGCCGTGTTCGATGGTGAAATTAATAAAGCGCTCACCAGCACCGGCGCCGGCTTTAAGAAGTTTGGTTGGGATTTGAACTGGAAGTGATTTTCTGGGCTTGATGTTGGCAACTTTTAGATCCTGGGTAGAAATCAACTTTCCATTAACTGTGATTTCAAAACGGAATTTAAAGGCGCGGGCATCGTTGAAGAACTGTTTGTTAAAGATTACAAATCTTCCGGTTTTCGCATTTTTTTCCCGAATTTCGATGGGTGAAGCGATTTGGCGAAATTCCTGGAGCGCTGGTTTAGGAGAACGGTTGGCAAAGAACATTCCATCACAGACAAAGGTGCCATCGTGTTTAGTCTCGCCGTAATCACCGCCGTAAGCAGAGCGGATTGTGCCATCTTCAAGTCTTTGATTTAAACCGTGGTCCCACATCTCCCAGATAAAGCCACCTTGTAGACCTTTAAGAGAGTGAATTGCTTGCCAATATTCAGAGAGCGTGCCGCTACCATTTCCCATCGCATGTGCGTATTCGCACATGATTAGCGGACGCTCGGCTTGCTTAGATTTGGCGTAAGAAATAATTGATGAGATATCCGGATACATCGGGCAGACCACATCGGTTAAATCGTGATTCTTGGTCCAATTGCCGCGGATTGCACCTTCGTAGTGAAGTGGGCGAGTTGGATCGAATGCGCGCGCATAACTTGCTGCGGCGCGATGATTTAATCCAGCGCCAGATTCATTGCCAAGTGACCAGAGAATTACTGCGGGATGATGGATATCGCGTTGCATCATCCGCGCTACTCGATCGACCCAGGCGTTTAAATAACGAGAATCATCACAGAGTGTGTTTTGGAAGGCATGAGATTCGATATTGGCTTCACTTACAACATAAAAACCGAGTTCATCACATAAATCTAAGAACTCTGGATCATTTGGATAGTGGGCGGTACGAACTGCGTTAAAGTTCCAACGCTTTAATTCGAGTAGATCTTGGCGCAAGTATTCCCGGTCCATTACGCGTCCGGTATTAGGGTGGAAGTCATGGCGATTAATGCCGTAGATGATTACAGGTTGATCATTAACTAATAGTTCGTTCCCAACTATTTCTACTCTTCTAAACCCAATTCGCTTTGTGCTCATCTCAACTAATTGGCCATCTGGATCAAGTAGCTCAATCTCTAATTCATAAAGCCGAGGTGATTCTGCGCTCCAGGGGAGGATATTTGGGATTTTCATATCAAATTGCAGCGGTCCGGGGATTATCGGTTCGGTTGCTTGGAATGCCGCAAGTTTTGCCTTTGGAATCGAACCGTCCCAGTATCTGCCAAGAAAATAATCATCGCCAGCTAATTGTTCTGCTGCAGTTTTCTCGGTCCACTGCGGTCCTTTTCGAGCAATAACTGAAATTGTCTTATTGGAAGCCTTAATGCCAACAACCTTGACTCGCAATTTGTAATTCTCAATTGATGCACCAGCTATCGAATTTATTTGGGCTCTAATATTTAAGGTGCCAGTTTTGTTGTCTTTAAGTAAATTCGGTGTCGCATAAAAGCGTTCTAAGTAAACTTTTTCCGTTGCATAAAGCTTTACCGAGCGGGTAATTCCACCGTGCCACCATTGATCCTGATCCTGAATAAAGCTGGAGTCAGACCACTTTATAACCTTAATTCGTAATTCATTGGAGCCATTTCTTATGAAGTTAGTGATATCAAATTCGGCAGCCAATCTTGAGTCTTTAGCGAGACCCACTTCCTCGCCATTTATATAAATAATTGCTACCGATTCAAAACCTCCGAGTGATAAAACAATTCGTTTGTTTTCCCATGAATTAGGAACGGTGAACTCTCGTTCATAAATTCCGGTTGGGTTATTCGTTGGAACGGTGGGTCGTAATTCATTAAATGGCATTTGGACATTGGCGTAAATCGGTTTATCTCCGAATGGCTGTTCACCTTCAACCATTGTCCAAAGTCCAGGAACTGGAATTGATTGCCAACGACGACTTGGTTCTTGATCTGGGTTATCCAGAAGTTGAAAGTTCCATTCGCCATCGAGGGATACCGTCATAACGCGACGCAAATTCACCATCGGCAGTCGATTTACCGATGTGGTCTCAGGATTCATCCAAATAGGTGCGCTCATGAGGAAGCGAATCTATCGCGCATGCTTTCGCAAAATGCCTGCCATAATTCTCGTCTTCGCCTCCCTAGCTCAGTGGTAGAGCATCCGCCTTGTAAGCGGAAGGTCGTCAGTTCAATCCTGACGGGGGGCTCGAGAAAAGTGAGAGAGCAACTTGCCATGCGATTATTAGCAAGTGTCTAAATCTGATGA
>JBJTUU010000091.1:0-11990 GCA_046080845.1 Actinomycetales bacterium
TCTAAACTTCAGTCATGAGATTCGGCATACATTCTGAGCAATATCAGAACAAGCATTCAAAAGAAGAAGAGCAGAAATTTACTCAAGTCTTCGGTGAATTAACATCTGAGTTTGCTTCAAAAATGGCTGAGGGAGTTCAAGCAGGGGATGAGAGCGTTCAGGCTCTGGTGAAGCAACATTACGATTTCATACTTCAATTCTGGACTCCAACGAAAGAGGCTTATAAGTCACTTGCAATGAGTTACATCCTGCCGTCTTCGTATAGAGACCACTATGAGGAAATTGCGAAGGGCTTAGGCAAGTTTCATTACGATGCAATCTGCATTTGGGCTGATCAAAATTTAAATTAATCTCCAAAGTGGCTAGTTCAAATATCCGTAAATTCAGATATTTGTAAAGTTAGAAGTTTTCGCGAAGCGATTTGGTCAAAAGAGTCAAGAGTGCTGTTGACGAAAGGATTAGTGCTAGACCTACGTAAGTTGTACTAACGCCAAATCGTTCGACAGCTAATCCTGAAATAACCATTCCAAGAGGCGGAGCAGCGTAAAAGACTGCGGTTTGTACACCAAATACTCGACCATGTTGATCAGCAGGCACTCTTTGTTGAATCAGAGTGCTCATTAATGGTGTGAATGGACCCCAAGCGAGGCCAAGAAGAAATCCGGAACCAATAAGAATTGGAAGTGGTGGTAAAGAAGCCATAGGAATGATGGCGATAGCGCTACCGATTAGAGTAAATCTTGCGATTGCTCGCCGAGAAACGCGCTTGGTAATCCACCCGTAACCAAAAGCGCCAATTGCGGAACCTCCGGCGAGTGCCGAGATAACTAAACCTAAACCAGTGGGATTACCAAGATTTTCAAAATAGGTAGGTAAGACAACCGATTCCGTAGGCAAATAAACCGCCGCGATAACCAGAATTGCAATCGTAATAGTCCGAAGTAATTTGTCTCGCCATAGCGTCACAAATCCAACTCGTAACCCTCGATCAGATTTAATCTCGCTCTTTTCGTTAGTTGATTCGTTTACATGGCTCACTCGTAAAAGCGCGATGGATAAGGCGGCAAGAATAAAGAGAACAGCCGATACCCAGAAAGAATTAATCGCACCTACTGAAGCAATTAGCCAGGCTCCAACTGCTGGGCCTGCTATCCAAGAGACCCCAAGAAATCCTTCATGTATTCCATTAAGTCGATCCAAATCAGACTTTGTATCGCGGGCAACGTCGCTCAGTAGAGTTCTTCGCGCTGTGTAACCGGCCGGATCAAAGATAGCGCCAAAAAAAGCGATAAGAAGTATCGCTAAATTGGTCAAACCAAAAAGAGAAGCAAATAATGGGAAAGCAATCACTGAAAGTGACGAGAGTATGTCTGCGCTAATGCTTACGGCTCTTCGACCTACGTGATCAATCAACCAGCCTCCAATAGGAGAAATAATTAATCCGGGTAAAGCTGAGATTGCGACGACGAGACCCGCAAAAGCGGGTGAATCAGTACGTTCAAGAATTAGCCAAGGAATCGTAATCATCACGATTGAATTAGCTAGACCAGAAGTGAAATTCGAGAACTGTAAGAGAAATACTTTGTAATTGCGCTTCATCGCGCACGAATCCTATCTTGATTCTTTTTAAATCTATACACCTATATACTTCTCCTGTGAACGCACGAAAACCATTTAAGTTAATCTGGCCGGCCCAATTAGCATTGATCTATAACGTAATCATTTTGCTCGGAGTTGTTTCAAATCAAAGCTGGGCTCATTCAAGGGCAGCCGGCGGCCAATACACCGATTTCCCAGTAACGATTCGAATTATCTATTTCTTTATGGCGATTGGGACAGCAGTGCTTATTTTCTACCTTAGAAAACTCGTTAATGTTTCAGTATCTCCACAGGATTTAAAATTTGCTCGGTATCTTGGCTGGCTTTTTGTTGTGAGCACAATCCTTCAACTAATTTCTAGATCGCCCCAGGAGCAATGGAATGGAATTCCCGCCGCCATTATCGCGATGACTTTCATTTTTATTGTAAGAAGAGGTCAAGCACCAAAAGCATCTTGATCAGGATATGGGAACCATTCCGGATCTGCTTCCGCTTTAGGAGCAATCATTACCATCTTGGATCTACGAAATTGATCGAGTCCTTCCGTGCCGAGTTCACGGCCCGAGCCAGTGAACTTACGTCCACCGAATGGGACAGCATCATTATCGTTTAACGGAGTATTCACCCAAACGATTCCAGTTTCTATTTCATTTACGGCACGAAAACTCTCTTCAAGATCGTTGGTATAAATATTCGCACCGAGTCCGAGTTCGGAATCATTCGCAAGGGCGATCGCCTCATCAAGATTTTTTACCTTTGCCACTGGAGCCAATGGCCCAAAACATTCACCGTGCATTACATCCATAGCGGAGGTGACTTTAAGAACCGTTGGTTCATAAAACCATCCTCGCTTATTATGTGAAGGACGTTTACCACCACACACTATTTCTGCGCCTTGCTCTAAAGCTCGATTTACAACTTTTTCGAATCTCTCAAGTTCGCGTTTTGAAGCCATGGGCCCAATATCAACTTTTTCAAGTCCGCTCCCAATTCTGAGTTCACCAGCTAGGCGAGAGAGAGTTAAGACGAACTCTTCATAAATGTCTTCATGAACATAAAACCTCTCTGCTGAAGTACATACCTGTCCGCAATTAAGAAATGCAGCAAAAGTTGCGCCACGTGCGGCGGTCTCAACATCAGCCGATGGCATCACAATAAAAGCGTCATTACCGGACGCCTCTATCAGCGTCGGTTTAAATCTATGAGCAGCGCTTTTCGCGACTGATTGCGCGGCTGGCACGCTTCCTGTAAATGCTATTGCGTGAGTCTCGGGATGGGAAACGAGATTCTCTCCAGTTTGGGCCCCTCCTGTTACAACTTGCACGAGCCCTTTGGGGAGATGATCAAATGCTTCCATCCACATTGAAATTGTCATAGATGTTAATTCTGAAGGTTTAATGATTACAGCATTACCAGCTGCGAGAGCTGCTGCGGACTGCCATCCTGCCAACAACATGGGAAAGTTATAGGGAACTATAGAAACAACGGTGCCTAACGGCTCCTTGATTACCATTTGAATTTGACCAGCAATCGCAGGTCCCGCGATACGACCTTGTTCGCTTCGTGCTATTTCGGCGTAATAACGAAACGAAGATGCTGCAGCTCCACCCTCCCAATTCGATTCCCGAAATGGCTTACCCATTTCTCGAGTTAGACATTCACCAGTCTTTTGAGAATTTTCAATCATTCTCTCTGCAACTCGGTGTAACGCATTTGCTCTATCGAGTGCGCTTAAAGACCACCATTGGCGTTGCGCTTTGTTCGCAATTTCTACCGCCTGGTCAACTTCTTCTTTAGTTGCATCGGCGAAATGGCCTATAACTTCCTCTGTGGCTGGATTAATAATTTCGCGAAGCGGTCCAGCACTTTTTACCCATTGACCATCGATGTAGTTGCATCCAGATATAGCCCGAATTTGTGCCTCTACAGCCGTAGACATGTTCCGGACTTTATTCCCTTTTTCCGATTTTTTGAAGATGTCGAATAAGTTGAGCCCATGACTGGTTCTATCGCACTCGTAGGTTCGGGTGAGTATTTAACCGAAATGCTGGAATTAGAGCGAACCCTAATCGATGATGGCATTAAAAATGGTCGTAAAGAAATTTATTTACAACTGCCTACAGCGGCTGGACAAGAGAGTTCTAATCGACTGGAGTATTGGTCAGAACTTGGTAAACGTCAGGCCGAAAGACTGGATATCCAATCGCTAACTCTTCCTATATTTGATCGCGAAAGTGCAAGTAACCTTGAATTCGCAGAGATGCTTAAAAATGCAGCGCTCATTTATCTCTCTGGTGGAGATCCACATTTTCTTGCTGATACTTTGCGAGGAACTCTCGCCTGGCGAGCAATCGAAGCTAATTGGCGCGACGGTGGATCGCTTGCTGGGTGTAGCGCTGGCGCCATGGTTCTCGGTTCAGAAGTTCCTCATTTTCGACTATCTCGAACGCCCACTGTTGAAGGTTTGTCACTAGTACCTAACGTTCGAGTAATTCCGCATTTCGATAAATTCTTTAAATGGATTCCAGATAGCTCTGCAAAATTAATTGTTGATGTCCCCGAAGGAAGAATTTTGATGGGAATTGATGAATTTACCGCGCTCGTCAAGCGGACAAAAACTCAAGAATGGAGAGTTTTCGGAAAATCTAGAGTTCATATTCTCAAAGGCGCGAAACCTAGAGCACTTTCACATGGAGAAATACTTGATTTCGCGGAAGGTGAGTTTCTAGATTGAAAAAGCTAGCTAATAGCGCCCCGGTAATTTTTACCCTGCTATGGAGCACGGGATTTGTCGGCGCTAAATATATTCTTCCTTACGCAGAGCCTTTCGTTTTTTTAACCATCAGATATGCCTTGGCGGCGCTGATTCTTATCTTAATTGCAAAAGCAATTAAGGAACCTTTACGTATTTCTCGCGAACAGGTAAAGAAATCAATTAGAACTGGGGTATTTCTTCAAGTCATCTATATCGGCGGCGTTTTTTATGCGATTTCCCTAGGCCTTCCAGCCGGAGTCACCGCCGTTGTTGTGAGTCTTCAACCGATCTTGGTATCAGTAATTGCATTTCGAATACTTGGCGAGGGGCTTGGGTTAAGGAAAATTGCGGGACTAATTCTGGGATTGGCCGGAGTGCTCCTTCTATTGCTACCTAAAGTATTTCAGGGAGTATGGAATTTAGAGTTTTCAAAGGTCGCTCTCGTTGCAAGCGTTCTAGCGCTACTCGGGACAACCACTGGCTATCTCCTTCAAAAGAAAGGTGGGAGTGAAATACCGTTTCTACCCGGGACAGCGATTCAATTCATCACCGCAACAATCCTTTTTGCCGTTGCCGGATTGCTTTTTGAGGATTGGACAGTTGATCTAAATCTCGAATTTCTTTTGGCTCTCACATGGATTGTTATTGCGCTCTCAATTGGTTCCATATTCTTACTCTTTTATCTGCTTAAAAATGACAGCGCGAGTTCGGTCTCGAGCCTTTATTACTTGGTTCCACCACTAACAGCTTGTCAGGCATTTGTCTTATTTGGAGAGCGCATTACTCAGATTGGAATATTAGGAATGGTGCTAGCCGGAATCGGTACTTACTTAGTTACTCGCAATAGCGCCAACGCCGGTCAATGAGAGATAGTCGACACCCGAAGCGTTAAACACTCCCAGGTTAACCCCTTACGCATAAATTATCTCTTCAAAAATTCTTTCAAGGCCTCAAACAAACGATCTACATCTTCCTTGGTGGAGTAGGGGGCAAGTCCCGTTCGGACCGCGCCAGCATCTCCTAGACCAAGAACCAGAGAGACCTCATACGCGTAAAAATTTGCAGCTGGAGCGTTGATTTTCTTCGTGGCAAGGAATTCATAAATAGCTTTGCCGGGAATATTTGGGAAATTAAAGTAGAGAGTCGGAGTTCTTTTTTCGGCATGCCCGTAAAGAATTATTCCGGGAAGTGAGGAGAGTTGTTTCTCTAAATATTCAAAAAGTAAAGTTTCGTATTTCTCTAGAGAATTCATTGATTGGACGATTCGCTCACGTCTGCTTCCTTTTGCTTCGGTATCTAACGCAGCGATGTAATCAATAGCGGCGGTGACGCCAGCCATTAATTCATAAGGAAGTGTTCCAAATTCGAATCGTTCGGGTACTTGCATAGTAGAAGGTCGCAATTTGTCATTCTTAATTTCCTCTAGAAGTGTAGGATCGGCAACTAACGAGGCGCAATGTGGGCCAAGGGCTTTGTAAGACGAGAAGCCATAGAAATCTGCCGGCATCTCTTTAAAATCTATAACGGCATGCGGCGTTAAATGGACGCCATCGACGAGAAAGAGCGAGCCATTTGCTTTAACCGCGCGACCAATTGCATAAATATCGGGGCGAGTACCAAGGGTATTCGCAGCTCCTGTTACGGCTACAAACTTTGTTTTCTTAGTGAGTAAATCTGTAACGGAAGACACTGGCAGCTCTCCAGTTTTTAGATCAACCTCAGCCCACTTAACTATTGCGCCTTTTGCTTCAGCAGCCTGTATCCAAGGTCTAATATTTGAATCATGATCTAGTCTGGAGACAATAATTTCATCGCCGGCGCTCCAGGTTTTCGCAAGATTTCTAGATAAATCGTAAGTTAATTGAGTCCAACTGCGTCCGTAAATTACCCCATTTGAGTCACAATTCAATAAATCTGCAACTGCGCTTCGATATTCAACCACGCACCGATCTGCATTCTGTTCAGAGAGCGTCACAGTTCCGCGATTAGAAGAAGCTTGCGTTAAAGCTTTTGAGAGCGCTTCGCCGACGACTCTTGGGACTTGGCTACCGCCCGGGCCATCAAAGAAAGCAATTCCGGTTTCTAGCGATGGGAAATCTTTACGGATTCGGTTTACATCAAAGGCCATAGCAGAACCTTACGCCACCGGATTGAAGCCGCCAGCGGCTCCAAAAAATTTTAAGTTTTCTTCCAACGAGGTTATGAGAGATTCGGCTTTGACGAAGCCATGGGATTCTCCCTCAAAGGCGAAATACTTATGTGTGATTCCCTTTTTAACACAGATATCGCGGAACCTCTCAGATTGCGAGGGAGGAACTATTGGATCCTCAGTTCCTTGGAAGATTATCAAGGGTGTACTTAATTTTTCAGCGTGAGTAAGAGGTGAGCGCTCTTTATAGAGCTCCGCTTTTTCAGGGTAGGGGCCAATCATTGAATCAAGATAACGGGATTCGAAATCATGGGTATCGGTCGCAAGTGCTGTTAGTTCAGCAACGCCGTAGTAATCGGCTCCGGCTGCAAAGAGATTGCTATGGATTAATGAATTTAGGACGGTGAAGCCGCCAGCGCTTCCACCGCTAATAAAAACTTTCTTTGGATCGGCTATTCCCGTATCTACTAAGTACTTCACCGTAGAGAGGACATCTTGATAATCAAGAACTCCCCAATTGCCGTAGAGCAAATGGCGATACTTAGCGCCATAGCCAGTTGAACCTGCATGATTTACATCAGCAATTGTGAAACCGCGTGTAGTCCAATATAGGTAATCAATATCCGCAGCCGCGAAGTTATTGCCCGTTGGGCCACCATGAATAAGAACTAAGAGTGGCGTTGGCCCATCTACTTTCTGCTCTGGATTATGTGCGTGATGCATGATTACTTTGATCTTGTAGTTTGGAGTCGGGATTTCAATCTCCGAAATAGGAGCGGCATATTCCTTGGGAATCGGAAGGGGATTAGGCCTGATCACCTCTCCGATAACCGCTTTTGCAGTATCAACTTCAATCAAAGTTGGAAAAGTGTCGTTACCGGATGCGAAAACCACAGCTCGATTTCCAGCGGCGTGAAAGGTCGCTGCAAAGTATGAATATTCACTCTCAATATCAGTAAAGCTCTTTCTATCAACATCAACGATTACTAAACGACGTTTATCTACCGCTCCATGTATGGCGACAAACTTTCGCCCCGGAAGGATTGCGACTCCTTGATATCCGAGCTGCCAAGCGGGAAAGCCCCATTCCGAAACTTCTTTGATGATCTGTTCTCGTGCACCGCTAGTACTTACTTTCCAAGGATTCCACCAACCACTCTCTTCATCAATATAAATAAGAGTTCCGGAATCTAGCCATTCTGGTGAGAGAACTGGGTTGGTATCGCTTCCAGCAAGTGCGCGCTTATTGATGAGCTCTCCATCTTTAATTTCGGCAATAAAGAGACGAGTGCCATCCCATGGCATAAATGGATGATCCCAAGAAATCCAACTTAAATATTTGCCTTCGGGCGAAATTCTCGGATGAGCAAAGAATTGATGGCCCTCTATGAGCGTTCTTATACTTCCATCATCTAAGACTTCAATTAATTGGCGCTTACAAGTTGAGCCATTCACTTGTTCGCGAACGCACCAGATTCCATTTGGTACCTTTATAAATTCAGCGTATCTATCTGTGCCACCAGTCTCAGGAGTTATTGGAGTAGGAGCGCTATTTCCAAGCTTTAGATAGATTCGCCGGTCGCTTCGATTAGCGAAATAGATGCGATAGGAGTCGCCTTCGGCGACTCCAAGATAACTTCTCCCGCTCATTTCGTGAACTGTGTGGCTCGCGCTAAATGGTTCGGCGATAAGATCACCACGTTTCTGGCTCACAACAACGCGCCGGCCACCTTCATTTGGTCTGGTCTCTACCCACCAAACATCTTCGCCAACAATTTGCGGCCATGAGACTGAGACGCCCGCTTGTGCTACTACTGCTGCGCTGAGCGGAGAACGCCATTCACCCGGTCTCATATCGGAAATCTACTGAAAGTTGGCAAGATGTCCCAATGGTCGAATACCGATTTCTAGAGACGCTGGCCGATCAGCAACTTGGTCGATATCTATTCGACACGGTTTGGCCCGCCCCAAGTGAGGGGACGCAAATCGCGCCAAATTTTCTCCAGGCGCTGATGCATAGTGGTTCGTATTTATCGGGCGCATTTATTGATGGTGAGATTGTTGGTGCGGCGTTCGGATTTCCGGCGAAGGATGAAGATGGCACATTCTATATTCACTCACATATGGCGGCGGTGCTTCCAAATCAGCAAGATAGTGGAATCGGAGTTGGCTTAAAACTGCATCAAAAGGAGTGGGCAAGAGGTGAGGGTTACAAGAAAATAAAATGGACGTTTGATCCATTAGTTGCTCGAAATGCCTGGCTAAATATTGCAAAGCTTAAAACTAAAGCAGTTAAATACTATGTAAATTTCTATGGTGAGATGGCTGACTCCATCAACGCTGGTGATGCCTCAGATCGAATCTTGGTTGAATGGGATATCTCAGATAATCCAGCAGAAGAAACGCTAAATAATCCAGTAGAAGTTGAAATTCCGGCGGACATAGTTGCGCTAAGGCGTTCCGATATTGAGAGCGCTCGGAGTTGGCGCAAACGAGTTCGGAATGCGTTGCTGCCTAAGCTTGATGCGGGATGGCGGATTGTGGATTTCCAGCGAGGCTCAAGTAGCCTACCTAAGTACATATTGAGCGAGGGATAAATGAAACTAGAGCGAATCGAATTTATTTATGCCGACTTACCGCTGGTAAGACCCTTTCAAACATCCTTTAGCACCCAGACGGTACGACATCTAATAGTGGTGAAGGTTCACACAAATGTGGGCATTGGCTGGTCAGAATGCGTTGCGATGGCCGATCCACTCTACTCAAGTGAATATCTAGCTGGTTGTGTTGATGTAATTAAGACCTTTTTCTTGCCAGCGCTGAAACAAGCTGGTGAATTTCAAGTTTCAGAGATTTCTAAAATCCTTGAGCCGTTTCTTGGCCATCCGATGGCGAAGGCTGCCCTGGAGACCGCTTGTTTAGATGCGCAATTAAAGAGCGAGAACCGCTCCTTTGCAGAGTTCTTTGGCGCAACTAGATTTAAGGTTGATTGCGGTGTCTCAGTTGGAATTTCCTCAAGTATAGAAAAGCTAGAGGAAGAGGTCGCAAGTTATATCGCTGAAGGTTATAAGCGAATTAAATTGAAGATCCAACCGGGTTGGGATATCAAGCCAGTTGGTCGAATCAGAGAGTTATATCCAGATACCTTGATGCAAGTTGATGCCAACCAGGCCTACACGCGCTCGGATATCGAACACTTATTACAGCTTGACCAATTTAATTTGCTCCTCAACGAACAGCCGTTACACGAACACGACATACTCGGCCACGCAAAGTTAGCAGCTCGAGCAAAAACTCCAGTTTGTCTTGATGAATCGATAATCTCATTGCAGACGGCGCAAGATGCGATTGAGTTAAAGGCAACTTCCGTAATTAATGTAAAGCCGGGCCGAGTCGGCGGCTACCTTGAATCGAAAGCGATTCACGACTACTGCAAGAGCGTCGGAATTCCAATCTGGTGCGGTGGCATGTTGGAATCCGGAATTGGTCGCGCAGCAAATGTCGCCTTAGCAGCGCTGGATGGTTTCAAACTGCCAGGGGATACCTCAGCCTCAAGTCGTTACTACAAGCGAGATATCACCGAGCCATTTATTATGAAAGATGGACAGCTTGAAGTTCCAAATATGCCAGGTATCGGTGTTACTGTCGATGAAGAGTTCTTAAATTCAATTGCCCAGAAGCGAGATGAAGTAAAGCTCTAACCCATCACGGTACCGCTGGTTGCATTGCGGTCCCGCTTTCGCGAGAAAGTTCCAAGATTTATTTCATGTTCGGTTTTTTCGCATTTGTAAATTACCGGCTCGAGATCGTGGTTGCGACCGCTTTCAACTTCTTCAATTAAATGAGCCATAATAAAGCCAACCCCAGGAGCATTTTTAAATTGATTTCCACTAGTTCCAATTGCAACATAGAACCCTGGGACATCGGTTTTGTCATAAACCGGCGTCCAATCTGAAGAAACGTCGTAAACGCCCACTACTCCTACCGGGGTAGATGGAATTTGGGCTGCCGGAAAACGACGGGCGAAGCGATATGTCTGGGATTCAAAGACTTCAACGGTTCTTGTCATATTTACTTGATCGACTTTCTCTGGTTCTACCCAATGCCAGGGATCGCATTCTGGTTCAGTGCCACCAACCAAAGTGATTCCACCCGGGCCGGAACGCACATAAGTTCCCAGATCAAGATCGCCCATGATGGGTCCTGGAAGTAGATCTTTCGGAGCTGCAATTTGATGTACTTCTTGGCGCATCGGCTTGATTTCAACGGTGAAATCGCTACCCGCGCCAGCCATTCGATTTATCAGAGTTGACCAAGGTCCAGCCACATTTACGACAACATCGCAGGGAATTGTTTCAGCGCCAGATTTGAGCACTTCTTTCTTTTCATTATCAAAATCGGCTATCTCAACACCAGTTACACGACCCGAACTATTCTTATTAACTGCAGTTACTGCCTTGCGATAACGAAAACTTGCACCAGCTTGGCGAGCAGCTTCCGCAAGATTCTGCGCCGCAAGCAGCGGATCACTTACGTAACCGCCGACTGGGGAATAGATACCACCTAATTCCTCAGTTGCTGGCTCCCAGAAGGCCTCAGATTTAACTGGTTTATTTGGCCAATACCTACCGGCATCAATTCCAGGCATCCGCGCCTTAAGTGTTTTGGAATCCCAAATCTCATAAGGAATTTTGGCTTGGTCAAATAATCGCATAGTTCTCTCATTGGATAGAACCGGAACGTCTAACATCACATAACCCCGATCCATCAATTCGGCATAGTGATTTTGGGAATTAGGCTTGGCACCGTCAATTAGTGATTTCCAGTCTTTCCATAAATAGTACGACTCCCAAGCAAGGACGACAGCGTCAAAGGTTGAGTAATTAAATCGAACGACTGCGCTGGAAGCGCTGGTAGATCCCATGCCGGCAGCTGAGTTGCGGTCAATCACAATCACTTCATGTCCACGGCGGATAAGTTGGAGTGATATTGAGGAACCGATTACGCCTGCCCCGATGACTACCACACGCATTGGCGTATTGAATCAGGAATGTCAGATTAAGTCGTAATTTGTGAGTAAAGTACTTGGTATGTGCAGTCGAGTGGTTTGTGAAAAATGTGGAAAGTACACCTATCGTGGTTGCGGCGAGCATCTCGACACTGCATTTGCGGGACTAACTGAAGACCAGATTTGCACCTGCCAATCTCGCTAGATAAAACTTCCATTAGAGTGAGCAAATGAGCGCGATTTCAGTTACCGGACTTACCAAAAAGTATGGTGATTTAACCGCGGTTAATGGTGCAACGTTTGAAGTCCCACTTGGGACTATCTGCGGTTTTGTGGGGCCAAATGGTTCTGGAAAGACCACAACGATTCGAATGCTGCTAAGTCTGATTGAGCCAACTTCTGGCTCTGGCCAAATCTTGGATCAATCGATCTCTCACCCAGAGCGCTATCTCGCAAAGGTCGGAGCGATGATTGAAGGG
>JBJTUU010000092.1:0-10666 GCA_046080845.1 Actinomycetales bacterium
GGAAACTCCCGCCAATGATGCGTTGGCCGATTCAGCGGGCTCGAGTACGCGGCGATTCGATGGCGCCCACCTATCGCGATGGTGAGGTTATCTGGGTTCGAATCTTCGCAGAGATTAAATATGAGATCCCCCTGGGGACAGTGGTCCTAATTGAACGTGAGGATCAGCCTGGAATTTTCTATTTAAAGCGGATCCAGCAATCTCACGGTGGCGCCTATTGGGTAGAAGGCGACTCAACTGATTTCGATGAGCAAACCCGGATGGCCGATTCAAGACGTTGGGGGTTTATTCCCGCGCATGAGATAAAGGGAATGGCGATTTTTTCAAGAAAGCAGCAGCGCTAAAATTTTGAATCAACTCTAATCTAAATCAACTCTAATGATTGAGAGCCTCGGAGATTAGCGTTTTCTGTTCCGCTTCATGAAAATGAACGCTGCCAGCAGCTGGGCTAGCAGTGGCGCGACGTGAGACTCGAGTAATGGAATTTCCGGGGAGCGCTTCATTCATGGTTGCTGAGAAGAATGGCCATGGACCTTGGTTGGCGGGTTCATCTTGCACCCAGAGAACTTTGGCGTTCGGGAAGCGATTAATTTCAGCAATTATCTCTTTGGTAGGAAGCGGATAGAGCTGTTCTAACCTAGCAATTGCAATCTGCTGATTTCCGAGTTTGGCGCGTTCGCTAAGCAACTCCCAGTAAATCTTTCCGCTACAGAAAATCAGGCGATTCACATTCTTAATATTTGGATCGGACTCTGGAATAAATGGCTGGAATGTCCCAGATGTAAAATCACTTAGTTTAGATGCCGCAGTTTTTAACCGGAGCATTGATTTTGGTTCGAAGACTATTAACGGCTTCCGTGCCGGATTCTTTACCTGCCAACGTAGTAAGTGGAAGAAAGAGGCTGCCGAAGTTGGTTGCGCAACTGTCATATTGTTCTCTGCACATAGCGTTAAGAATCTTTCAATTCTTCCCGATGAATGATCTGGTCCTTGGCCTTCATATCCATGGGGCAGAAGGAGGACTAACGAAGTTCGCTCGCCCCACTTTTGTAGCGAAGAAGATATGAATTCATCGATAATGGTCTGCGCCCCATTTGCAAAATCACCAAACTGTCCTTCCCAGAGAACGAGAGCATCTTCACGTTGCAGCGAATATCCGTGTTCAAATCCCATCGCGGCGTATTCTGATAAGAGTGAATCGACCACAAAGAAGTGGTTGTTATCCTCAATTAGCGCACGCAATGGCAGCCATTCATTTCCATCATTGTGGTCGCGGATTAGCGCATGGCGATTTGAGAAGGTACCGCGGCCAACATCTTGACCAGCAATTCGAATTGGGTGGCCTTCTAGAAGTAAAGAACCAAAGGCGAGCATCTCACCGCCGGACCAATCGATAGTGCCATCATCTAGCATCGTTACGCGGCGTTGTAACTGTGGTAAGAGTTTGGGATGTACCTTGAAGTTCTCGGGTATCGCAGTTTGCGTAGCGGCAATTTTACGGGCAGTGGCCTCGCTAATTGCAGTCTTTGTCTGAAGTGGATCAGCCTCTTGAAGTCGATCAAACTCTGGGCTATCTGGCATCTTGTCATGGACTGTGGCAAAGATTCCCTCAAGTTGGGTCTGGAATTCTTTAGCGATGCCATCTGCTTCTTCTTGGGTTATGTCACCACGTCCAACTAATGCTTCTGCATAAAGCACGCGAGTGGTGCGTTTGGAATCAATCATTTGGTACATGCGAGGCTGGGTAAAACTTGGTTCATCGCCCTCATTGTGGCCACGTCTGCGGTAACAGACCATGTCAATCACGACATCTTTATGGAAAGTCTGGCGGTACTCAAAGGCAACTCGAGCAACTCTTACGCAAGCCTCTGGATCATCGCCATTTACATGGAAAACCGGGGCTTGAATCATTTTGGCAACATCGGTTGCGTATCTTGATGATCGAGCCGATTCAGGTGAAGTTGTAAAACCAACTTGGTTATTAATAACAACGTGAATTGTTCCGCCAGTTTTATATCCACGGAGCTGTGACATATTTAAAGTTTCGGCGACCACACCTTGGCCAGCAAAGGCTGCATCACCGTGAATTAGCACGGGAAGAATTGAGAATGCATTTAATACATTCTTCTTATCTTGCTTGGCTCTAACTATTCCTACTAGTACCGGATTCACCGCCTCCAGGTGGGAAGGATTTGCGGCGAGATAGATCTTAGTTTTTTCGCCGGCCTCGGTGACGAAATCTCCATAGGTTCCAAGGTGGTACTTCACATCGCCTGATCCTTGAACTGAATTCTCTTGGTAGTGACCTTCAAATTCTTGGAAGATTTGGCCGTAAGACTTTCCAGCAACATTAGCTAGAACATTTAAACGTCCACGGTGCGGCATTCCAATACAAATCTCATCGAGATTGGCTTTTGCGGCATAGCGAGCAATGGTGTCGAGAAGTGGAATTACAGATTCGCCACCTTCAAGAGAGAAGCGTTTCTGACCGACGAACTTAGTGTGAAGGAAAGTTTCAAAAGCTTCTGCTGAATTCAATTTTCGAAGGATTCTTAATTGTTCTTCGCGCGGGAAGAACGGCGCACCTACTTCAACTTGATTTTGAATCCAGTGTCGCTCTTCTGGATTATCAATATACATATATTCAATTCCAATGGAGCGGCAATATGAATCTCGCAAAGTTCCCAAAATGTTTCGAAGTTTCGCAGAACTCCTGCCACCGAAGCCACCCGTTGCAAACTCTCTATCGAGATCCCAAAGCGTTAAACCGTGAGTTACCACATCTAGATCTGGGTGAGAACGTTGTTGGTATTCCAAGGGATCGATATCAGACATCAAATGGCCAAAGCTGCGGTAGGCGTTGATTAATTGTTGAATTCGCGCCTCTTTACTTAAACTAATTTGACTATCAAAATGGATATCTGAGTGCCAACGAATAGGCACATATGGAATTCGGAGCGCCGCAAAAATCTCGTCATAGAAACCAGATTCGCCGAGCAAAATTTCATGGACTCGACGGAGGAAATCCCCAGATTGAGCGCCTTGGATTACGCGATGATCGTAAGTAGAAGTTAAGGTGACAACTTTGGAGATTGCCATTCTGGCGATTGTCTCTTCACTTGCGCCTTGGAATTCTGCTGGATAATCCATCGCACCTACTCCAAGAATTAAGCCTTGACCTTGAACTAACCTCGGAACTGAATGAACGGTTCCGATAGTTCCAGGATTTGTTAGCGAGCATGTTGTGCCAGCAAAATCTTCCACAGTTAGCGCGCCATTACGGGCTTTCTTAACTAGTGACTCATAGGTTGCCCAAAACTGACCAAAATCTAGATTTTCGCAACCCTTAATCGAGGGAACTAGAAGTTGTCTCGATCCATCTGGTTTTGCAAGGTCAATCGCAATTCCAAGATTTATATGTTCTGGAAAACCGATTGCTGGTTTGCCATCTTGTTCGGTGAAGAAGGCATTCATCTCTGGCATTTCCCGGAGCGCTCGAATCATCGCGTATCCGATGATGTGAGTGAATGAAACTTTTCCACCGCGGGCGCGCTTTAAATGGTTATTAATGACAGTTCGGTTATCAATCATTAATTTCGCCGGAATTGCACGAACGCTGGTCGCGGTTGGGACCGAAAGCGACGCTTCCATACTTTGTACTACGCGACTTGCAACTCCTCTTAGCGGTTCTATCCGCGCAGCTCCTGGCGCGCTTATTTCTTGCACTGGACGCGAGATTGGTTGCGCTGGCGTCGGCGTAGCTTGTTTAACTTGTCTTACAACTGGTTGATTGCTCTGCACATTTGCGCCGGTTGTTCCCGCGCCACTTGCGCTTTGGCCACTTGCGCTCTGCGCACTTGCGCTAGGGATACTTGCACTCGCGCCACTTGCACTCGGGCCACTTGCACTTGAGCTAGCAACGTTCTCAGTAGTTGCGCTCGCCGCCATCTCACTTTTTTGAACTCGCTTTGGTACCGGAGGAGCGCCGGGTGTGGAATTTGAATTTGAAGCGCCGGAGCCAATCCCGCCATTGCTCAGTTGAGCCGAGGTACCGGAAGCCGAATTAACTGAAATCGAGGGCTTGTATCCAGCAAAGAATGCTCGCCATTTTTCATCGATTGAATTTGGATCTCGCAGATATTGCTCGTACATCTCATCGACAAGCCATTCATTGGGGCCAAATGAGCCACCGAATTTATTGTCGGGAGTCATACCTGTCACAGAAAGTAAGCCTATCTGTTGGGGTGAGCGACGGGGGTCGAACCCGCGACATCCCGGACCACAACCGGGTGCTCTACCAGCTGAGCTACGCCCACCATAGATGTACGGGCAAATTCTATCGGATAATTCGAAAGGGCATTTCACGCGAAATTATGGGCTGAACTCAAAATTTATGATTTGCAGACACTTTAAATTATACGTAAACGTACCGAAAGTACGACCACTTTTTACTTGATAATGAAGAACAATCTAGAATCACTATCCTTAACCAATGGCCGAACGAGATTTTCAAGGTGAGATTTCCCAGATCTCAAAAACCTTATCGGGTATTGAATCGGTCCTAGATATAAAAAAACTGCAAGCAGAAGTTAACGAACTAGAGACAAAGGCCGCCGCACCAGATTTATGGAATGATCCAGATAACGCGCAAAAAGTGACAAGCGCCTTATCAAGAAGCCAAGCAACGATTTCAAAATTAGTTTCGCTTCGAAAACGCGTTGATGATTTGCCGGTCATGTTGGAACTTGCAAACTCAAAAGATGGCTTATCGAGTGATGCAGGAATGGTCACCGAACTAGCATCAGAAATATCTGCCCTACAGAAAGCAGTAGGGGAACTTGAAGTTAGAACTCTGCTGAGTGGCGAATACGATCACCGTGATGCCTTGGTAACTATTAGATCAGAAGCTGGCGGGGTTGATGCCGCCGACTGGGCCGAGATGGTTTCGCGTATGTTTTTACGTTATTGCGAGGAGAAGGATTTCTCAGTACAAGTTCTGGAAACTTCTTATGGTGAAGAAGCAGGTATCAAATCAACGACCTTTAAAGTTTCTGGTCCGTATGCCTATGGAACTCTTTCGGTAGAACAGGGCACACATCGACTCGTACGCATTTCGCCATTTGATAGCCAAAACCGGAGGCATACCTCATTTGCTGGCGTAGAAGTTGTCCCCGTTGTAGAACAGAGCGATCACATTGTGATTGATGAAAAGGATATTCGGGTTGATGTTTATCGTTCCTCAGGCCCTGGTGGACAGGGCGTGAATACAACCGATTCCGCAGTTCGAATAACCCACATTACATCTGGAATAGTTGTTTCTTGCCAGAACGAAAGATCGCAAATTCAAAATAAGGCTACTGCGATGGCCGTTCTTCAATCCAAGTTACTGGAACGGCGTAATCAAGAGGAGCGAGCAAAAATTGATGCGCTACGTGGCGACAATTCAGGCTCGTGGGGAAATCAAATTCGTTCCTACGTTTTACATCCATATCAAATGGTGAAAGATCATCGCACCGACTTTGAGACTGGAAATACCCAAGCAGTATTAAATGGTGATTTAGAGGGCTTTGTACAAGCCGGAATCAAGTGGCGTCGTTCTCGCTAGCGAGAAAATTCACTCAATTCACACCATTCCCGCTCAAGATATCCCGACATTTTTACTTGCCTCTACCTAGAATCGCACCGTGATTAAGTTCGAGAGCGTGACCAAGGTCTATGCAAAAGCGGATCGCCCTGCGCTCGAAAACATCTCGCTAGATGTTGAGAAAGGCGAGTTTGTCTTCCTTGTTGGACTATCTGGTTCTGGTAAATCTACTTTTTTGCGTCTAGTACTTCGTGAAGAGAAGCCCACTTCAGGAAAGATTCATGTTGCTGGTAAAGATCTAACGACACTTTCAAACTGGAAAGTTCCAGAACTGCGTCGCCAAGTCGGAACCGTCTTTCAAGATTTCCGACTTCTGCCAAATAAAACGGTTTCAGAGAATGTGGCATTCACTCTTCACGTGCTTGGGTTTTCTAGGAAAGAGATAGGTCGAGAGGTTCCTGAAGTATTAGAGCTAGTTGGACTTGAAGATAAAGGTGATCGTAAACCGGGCGAATTATCAGGCGGCGAGCAACAGCGAGTGGCGATTGCCAGGGCCTATGTAAGCAATCCAGCGATTTTGATTGCCGACGAGCCAACCGGAAACTTAGATCCAGCAACTTCAGTTGGCATCATGAAACTTCTCGATCGCATTAATCGAGAGGGAACCACCGTTGTGATGGCAACCCACGACTCTGGAATTGTCGATCAAATGCGTAAGCGAGTTATAGAACTTGAAGGCGGCCATGTCATTCGCGACCAGGCTCGCGGCGTTTACGGGTATACCGGGTAGGTTGCTGATATGAGAGCCAGATTTATTCTTAGCGAGGTTGGAATCGGACTTCGCCGAAATTTGACTATGACCTTTGCCGTTATGGTCACTGTCGCAATTTCCCTTTCACTTTTAGGGATCGGACTTCTTTCAAATGCTCAAGTGAGAGTGATGAAAGATTATTGGTATGACAAAATCGAAGTCTCGGTATTCCTTTGTGGAACACTCTCTGACTCTGCCTCATGCGCTAATGGCGCAGTAACTGCGGCGCAACGATTAGAGATTCAACGTGATTTAGAAGCGTTACCGGTTGTCGATACCGTCTATTACGAATCCCAATCCGAAGCTTTTGAACGTTTCCAAGAGAGGTTTAAGAATTCTGCAATCTCGCAAAATGTTACTACTGATCAATTACCAGAATCGTTTCGGGTTAAGTTAAAGGATCCGACTCAATTCGCGGTAATTGAGAGTGCATTCTCCGGTAGGCCCGGCGTAGATGTAGTTCAAGACCAGCGATCCATACTTGAGAAATTCTTCCGACTGCTAAATGTTTTACGAGACGGCGCCCTTGCTATCGGATTGGCAAGCGTCTTAACTGCTGCGTTGCTAATTAGCAACACCTTAAGAATTGCAGCTTTCAACCGTAGGCGAGAAACAAATGTTATGAAATTGGTAGGTGCGACTTCATTTTCTATTCAGCTTCCCTTTATTTTGGAGGGAATTTTTGCTTCGTTTGTTGGGTGGGGATTTAGCGTTGGACTTTTATCAGGGCTTAAATATGTGATTGATGATCGAATTGCCCCGTTGCTCACATTTACTAATTTCTTTACCTGGAACGATGTGTGGCTAAGTTCAGCTTATTTGCTAGGAACTGGTTTACTAGTTGCAACAGTTGCCTCTACGCTTACCCTCCGCAAGTACCTGAAGGTCTAAAACTCTAAAGGAAACCCATCAGGTAGTAACTGCCTTGAAGGGGAAGCGATGGCCAAAGGGACAAATCGGCGTAAAAAAATCATACGCTCCGCTTCGCCTACAGTTTTGAGAAGTAGCAAGCCAGAGAACAAAACTGAAAATAAAACGAAACAAAAAGCTGCAGCTCAAGATCGAACTAATCTAGAAAAATCTGGAGCGAAAAGTGCATCTAAGAGTAATCTAAATAGGTTCAGAGATAATAAGACCTCTGATTTTCAGTCAAAACCAATTGGTATGAAATTTAATTCTCAAATAGTCTTTGTGACAGCACTCTCGCTTCTGCTTGGTATCGGGCTTGGTTTTGGCTTAGGTGGTGGAGCGAATAGAGCTGGCTCCTCGTCAGTGGTGGAGAACGCGATTGATGAGCTAACTAGGAATGCCCCCGGTGAAGTTAATCGAGAGACCTTGGAGCGCGCTGCCATTGAAGGTGCTTTAAAAGCATTGGGAGATCAGTGGGCTAACTATTTCCCAAGCGCAGCAGTAGCCAAATTACAAGATCGAAATGCCAATATCTTGACTGGAATCGGTGTAACCCTAACTAAAGCACGTTCAGGTGCAGTTGAGATTGCGCAAGTGGTTAAAGATTCCACTGCCGAATCCGCTGGCCTGCAGAGCGGTGATCAACTCTTGGAAGTGAACGAAACTGATGTTCAAGGGGCCTCGCTTACTACTGTAGTTGCGCTTATTCGCGCCGAGATAGGTAATGAGTTACAACTTAGAATTCTGCGCGGTTCGGAAAAATTAGCTTTTCAAGTTGCGACCGAGCGAGTAAATCTAAGCACTGTCGAGGGCGCCCAAATAGATAATGGGATTGCCTACATTGCCGTCTCAAATTTTGCAGTTGGCACAGCTGATGAAGCTAAACGCGTGCTTGTAAAACTAAATTCAAATTCCGGAATAATTTTGGATCTGCGGGATAACCCTGGAGGGCTAGTTGAAGAAGCGGTCAAGTTGGCTGAAATCTTTATTGAAAAGGGAACGATTGTTTCTTATAAAGTTGCTGGCGAGGAAAAACTCTTTAACGCTCGAAATATCAATCCCAATCGCGCACCTTTAGTAGTAATGATCAATCGGGGAACTTCGAGTGCGGCGGAAATATTTGCGGCCGCCATTCAAGATAGGAACCGAGGCGTAGTAATTGGAGAACGCTCTTATGGAAAAGGTTCAGTACAAGAATTTATAACTTTAGATGATGGTTCAAAGCTAGAGCTAACGGTCGCTCTCTACTTAACACCATCAGGAAAAACCATCGACGGGGTAGGAGTAACTCCCGACCTTGTGGTCAAAAAATCAGAGCTAAATCTCAAGGCCCTGCAAATTCTTGGCGGGCTAGCCGAGCTAAATAATCCGATAAAACGCTAATCATTCAAATTTTGGTGTAAGCAGTGCCTGCGCGACGTTAGCTTCGCTCGTCCCTTGGAAGCCAACACTCATGTTTTAAATGAGCGGTTAGAAATCTATCCTCTTTATTACTCTTAGGGTATGAACTACAGAGGGCAACACCTTGTGGATCTCGGCAATCTTCATTTAGTTGAACCGGATGCGGCGGCAATATGGTGAAAGAGACTGGGCGAAAACTCATCGCCCAAAATAAGAAAGGTCGCCATGACTTTTTTATCGATGAAGTCTTTGAGGCTGGTCTAGTGCTGATGGGGACGGAAGTTAAATCTCTGCGAGCAGGTCGAGCCACACTCACTGATGGCTATGCCGCGATTAAAGATGGTGAGCTCTGGTTAAGCGGAGTTCATATTCCTGAATACAACGAGGGTTCTTGGACAAATCACGAACCAAGGCGAGAGCGCAAACTCCTGATGCATAAGCGCGAAATGGCAAAACTTATTGGAAAATTGAAAGAATCTGGACTTACTTTAATTCCGCTATCACTCTATTTCAAAGATGGTAAAGCAAAAGTTGAAATGGGGTTGGCCCGCGGCAAAAAAGCTCATGACAAGCGAGCATCTCTGATGGAGAAACAAGCTTCGCGCGAGATTGATCGCGAACTGTCTCGTCGCAAAAGCGGGAAAGATGGTCGCGGCAGATCACGCGAGGATTGAAGGTTTTCTAGGTCTTTTCTCATGGAATTAGCCGATTAACTTGAGTTTCGATTTCTGCCGTACAATTCGCGATTGCTTCTAATCCTTGATGGAAATTAACCGAACTGGTTAAAACCTTGGGGGTGAACGGTCTCGACTTCGATTGTTGAGCCAGGGGAAGCGGGCCGAGGAAGCCGGGATGATCTCGTTAACCACAAAAACCCGTGCATCAAAACAGACGCAGATAAAACTTCGTCTGATTTAGCTCTCGCTGCCTAAGCGAGCTCCTAAATCCGTTGCCCTGAGCGCGCCTTCGACTCAGGAACCAACGTCGTAAGAGGGCTTACCAACCGATAACGTTGTGATTATCGGAAGGAACATCTAACACAACTGCGTTCGTCGGTTACTTGTGTGCGTGAGAACCGGGACAGAGAAAGCGACTAGCACACTACGCCCGTAGAAGCCCTGTATCAGTGTCGAAGGACCCGGGTTCGATTCCCGGCACCTCCACCAAGTAGTCTTTCTATAAATTTCATTAATTGAATTTACTCAAGCGCCGGATGCGCAGCAATGAAATCAAGCCAGTTGATATCCCAATAACGCCAATTATTGTGCCGCCACTACTTACCCTGAGTGCAATTAAGTAAATTCCGACCAAACAAGAGCTAAGAGCCATAACTGAGGTAAGAATTTGCAGCACTCGATACTTAATTAAAGGCCGAATAAACGCAACGATAAGTGCAATCGGCCCACCAAACATCGCTGGAAATACAATCAAAGTAACAAGTAGCGCCAGCGACTCCATACTTAACTCTAGCCTGGTGGCGCTGGACTATCTGATGGGCAAGCTTGGGCGCCGGCTGAAGTTTGAGTATATGAGCAAGTCATCGGGTGAGAAAGTGGGCGAGCGGAGACAAAGAGGGTTTTGCTCCATTGAACCCGTGCATTTCCCCGACTTTTGGATTGTCAGGTCATACCTAAAACCATACTGCTCTTACTTAGTTGATCCCAAAAAGTCTAAACTGAGTTTATGGCTACCAAAATGCAGGCACTTGGCGATAAGGGTGAAGAGTTAGTTAGGTCAAAAGTTGATTGCCCAAAGTGTAAAAAGGGTAAAAAGACACTTCGAATATTGCCTAGAAACTTTAGATGTGCAGATTTAATTTGCGACTTTTGTGGATATCTCGCGCAAGTAAAAACCACAACTGTTGAAGTTCAGAGTAAATTACCAAAATCTATTCTCGGTGCGGCATGGGAACCTCAACGACAACGAATGGAAGCTGGTATTTATTTCCCTTTATTCATAGT
>JBJTUU010000093.1:0-3348 GCA_046080845.1 Actinomycetales bacterium
ATCTCTCGGTGGCTATATAACTCAAGGTCTAGCCGAGAAGTATCCAAAGCAAGTTGATGCAGCAGGTCTTCTTTGCCCAGCTCTTGGCACCGTACAAGCCGAATTGAAGATGGCTGGCGATGCGCTTTGGGGCTTGAAAGCATTCTTCGATCCAACAATTAAAGGTGGCGACTACAAGTCGATCCTTGAAGTGTATGGAGATATTGGAAAGGTTCTAACTGTCGCAGGTTCACTAAGTGCGGCATTTAAAGCTAATCCACTAGCACCGGCTTGGCCAGCAACATCTGCAGCGCCTGCTGCAATCAAAGCAATTCCTTCGCGTTCTGCTTTGGTATTAGTTGCAGCGATGGCTGGCGTTCCAACCCAGAGCTATAGCTTTGATGGTGTCACCGGTCCAGGTGCGCCTTCATCGCGCGATGCAATTAGCTTCGCATCAGCTCTCTCACCAGCATTCGGTGCGCTCGAGAATATTGCAGAAGCGGCAATCCTTGCGATTATTGCTACCTACGATATCGAGCAACAAGTTGGCGGAGCGATTTACGATAACTCCAGCACTGATTACGCTGCACAACTTAGCGATGGACTATTTGAATATAGCTCAGCGCTAACCGGTCTTGATGCAACGCAAGGAATGCTTGCTTATCTAGCAGCCTTCCCTCGCGCTAAAGCAAGTTCTGCAGCGCTAGAAAAACTAGGCACATTGATGACCCACGAGGGCAATGTAAATGTTCCGACAATCGGAGTTGCCGGAGTTTCCGACGCCTCCACTCCAGCTGGAAACCTTCAATGGTTAGTGGATCGTGCTGCAAAGAAGAAGAGCAAGAACCTTCTTGCTCTCTGGCAGAAGACACCTGATGCATACACCAAGTTCAATGCGAGCGGCGTCGTTTCACAACGCGGCGTTAATGGAACTGGACACTGCACAGCGACCACAAGCCAAATCCTCACTATTGCGAAGCTTTTGGATAGCTCAGCAAGAAAAGGCCAGTTGGTTTCCGCGAAGACAGTTAAGGCCGCAACTGCGAACGCAGGTGGGTTGTCATACGACCCAGGCTTTAGCACTGCACTTCTCAAGTACTACCAGAAGTAACCGTAATAACTAGCTGATCAAACGGATGGGGCTCGGGAAACCGGGCCCCATTCGATTTCTAGATAACCTTTCTAAGTGCCAATCATTGATTCCGCCGCTGCGATGCGCAGTTTCGGCGCTAACTTGGCGAAGCAACTCAAAGCCGGCGATCTCATAGTTTTAACCGGTGAATTAGGGGCTGGAAAAACTGCATTAACTCAAGGAATTGGTGAAGGACTTGGAATTAGTGGAATAACTTCACCCACCTTTGTGATCTCTCGAGTTTATCAAGGGCCAATTCCGCTGGTTCATGTGGATGCCTATCGGTTAATTGGAAAATCCAAAAGTGGATTTGAATTCGACGATTTAGACCTCGAGAGTGATCGGACCAAAGCAATTACGGTTATTGAGTGGGGCGGCGAATTAGTTGAGCGCCTGGGTGATGAATACTTAGAAATTGCGATTGAGTTTACGGAAAATGTAGATGGTCGAAAATTAACCTTAATTCCGCATGGTAAACGATGGGCGAAATTGGGAATATGAATTCGCTAGTAATTGATACCGCTGCGACTCGCACAAGTTGTGGCTTGTTGATAGATGGAGTACTTAAATATTCTGGTTTTCACGATGGAGCAACTGAACATGCTGAAGCGCTACCTAAGTTAGTAGCTGCTGCGCTTCAAGTTACCGACCAAATAGATGAGGTCATTGTTGGAATGGGCCCAGGCCCATTTACTGGCCTTCGAGTTGGCATCACCTTTGCTCAAACTTTTGCAACTGCGCGAGATATCCCATGGATCGGTGTTTGTTCATTGGATGGTATTTCAGTTACCGAAACCGAATACCTAGTCGCTACCGATGCCAGGCGTAACGAGATTTATTGGGCTCGATATAAATCAGGCAAACGCATAGCGGGGCCAAATGTTGGATCAATTAACGAGCTCCCAGAAAACTCCGAGGAGAAATATGGTTTTGGATTTACGGAATCGCTATTTCCAGATCCACTTAAACTCTTCCAAATCGCTCGCTTAGAGAATTTCACAGAGCCGATTTACTTGCGCCGTCCCGATGCCCAGCCAACAAACGAGCGATGATGATTGAAATTCGCGATATGGCCGCCATCGACATTCCAGCGCTGGTTGGATTAGAAAAGGAAATTTTCCCCGAATCACCTTGGAGTGCTTTTCAATTCCGTGAGGAATTAGCCGGCGCCCCTCGCACCAGAAAATATCTTGTAGCTAGCGAGGCTGGCCGGGTAATTGGTTACGGTGGAATTGCCTTAGCCGGCGAAGTTGCCGATATTCATACCATCGCAGTAATTCCCGAATATCGAAAGCGTGGTTTAGCCACCGAGATATTGAGTCAATTGGAGGCATGGGGGATAGCCAAGGGGGCTGCTGCGCTGATGTTAGAAATACGGGAAGGCAATCAAGCCGCTCTCTCACTCTACGAAAAACGGGGTTATTCGGTGATCTCGCGTCGAAATAACTATTACGGAACCGGAATTCATGCCTTGATTATGCGCAAAGAGGTAGTTCATGGCTGAGCCGTTAGTACTTGGAATTGAAACTTCATGTGATGAAACTTCTATCGGAATTGTCCGTGGCCGAACTCTGTTAGCGAATGTAATTGCCTCAAGCGTTGAAGAACATGCCAGATTCGGTGGCGTAGTTCCAGAAGTTGCCTCGCGCGCCCATCTAGAAGCGATGCAGCCGATGTTGGAACGTGCGCTCGCAGAAAGTAAAGTGAAATTAACCGACCTAGATGCGATTTCTGTAACTGCTGGCCCAGGACTAATTGGTGCGTTATTAGTAGGAGTGTCAGCTGCTAATGCGTTAGCGCTAGCGTTAAATAAACCGCTTTTCGGTGTAAATCATCTCGCTTCACATATCGCAGTCGACTTACTTACCCACCAAGAACCGGAAGGACCAACTATCGCGCTACTTGTAAGTGGCGGCCACTCGTCAATACTTAAAGTAAGCGATCTAACTTCAACAATTGAAAGTTTAGGTGCCACAGTTGATGATGCTGCGGGTGAGGCCTTTGACAAGATAGCTCGGTTACTTGAATTAGGTTTTCCAGGCGGACCAGAAATTGATCAAGCGGCGAAAATTGGCGATAGCAAAGCAATCGATTTTCCACGGGGACTTACCCAAACCAAAGATATGGCAGAGCATAAATTTGATTTCTCATTCTCCGGATTAAAGACTGCTGTCTCGCAATACTTAAAATCAAATCCAAGTTTCAATCGGAGCGATGTCGCAGCATCTTTCCAAGAA
>JBJTUU010000094.1:0-5138 GCA_046080845.1 Actinomycetales bacterium
ATTGGAGTTTGCGGCAGTCTGTTATCACTTCCAATCATCACACTTGTGGGTCCAGTTCGTCTGCGAGTATTTGAAACAGATTGTTCAAATAATTCAGCTCCAATTGCCTCGGCATATCCATATTTACGCCACTCTGCAATGAGCCAATCAAGATCTTGATCGGAACCGTAGAAAATTTGGTAAGGCTTTGTATCTTGATAAAAATCTACAAAGAACTGCATTGTTACTTCAGCACTTTTCTTTATTGTGTTTGAGATATCTTTTTCGGCATTTGGCCCAAAATTGTAATTTAGTGCTTGCGGAGTGACCTTACTTTTTGGAAATGCAGCAAGATTATCTAATGCTGCTTTCATGCCAGCTGACATATAAGCGGTATTGCCAGCCGGGGAGGCACCAGAGGTTGTTGCACTGCCGATTAGCTGGACTCTAAAACCAACTCCAGAGCTTGAGAAACTCTGGGCTCCCACGGTATCAGAGGCATATCTCCATGGCTTTGGAAGAGGATCTTTGTCCTTTTGATTTAGAAAAGTTGCAAGTATTCCCTTTTTTCCAAGCACTTTATTACAAGGCATACCATAGGTATAAATTTGGTAATCTCCCTTTGGAAATTTAATTCCTGCTATTACCTCGTTCTTAGTATTTTTATAAATGCCACACGGTGTGCCTTGTTCAGAAGCAACCGATGTCGAGGCGGAGAGCTGAGATGATAGTAGAATTGGCGTAATCACTAGTAAGGCAATTAGGCGTTGTCTCATAATTTGATTTTAATGTTATCCGAGTACTTTTTAAAGAGGTAGGTATAAGAATTCACGCTTTCCTACTTCATATTTTTCGTGTAAGTTAATTGATTATGACCCGACAATCAAAAAGTCGGGGGAGTACCCGGAAAAAGCGGGGTAAAACCCTCAGCGCCCACCAGTATTAATTTAAACCCTTCTTACTTAAGAATTGTTTTATATTAGTTTTTCCTGAATTTTTGATTTCTGGCCCATGAGTAAAGCAAGCATTCTTGAAATCTAGATCTAAGAATCGCTTTGCAGTCTCTTGGGACTGTTTAAAGTTGACACAAAAACCGCTCAGCGCCCAAGTCATTCTGGAAGTCATATTGAATATTGAGTCGCCGGTAATCAAGGTTTCGCTCTCAAGATGAAGAAGTGAGATGTGACCGTCGGTATGTCCTGGAGTATGAATTACTTTCAATCCACCGGCTGTATCGATTATCTCGCCGTCTTGTAATTTTCTGGTTACGTGAAATGGCTCGTAACCCGATTTGGGAAGCAATTTCATAATTTTTCCAGAAATTCGAGTGGTATCTCTAGAAGGAGTTTTTCCAGTCGGTGGAAATTGTGAGTCCTTTTCATGCATAAGCACGTTTTTGGTGCCGCATTCTCTGATCATCCGAGATGCCCCACCTACATGGTCATCATGGGCATGGGTCAAAATTATGTTTACGACATCGTTCGGGTGCTTTCCGATTCTCGCCAAATCCTTAATTAGTTTCTTGGATGAACCTTTTAAGCCACAATCAACAAGCGTTACCGAGGAATCTGAATTAATAAATGCGTATGAATTGATATATGACCCAAGAGTGGGTAGTCGATACAAATTTTGAGCTATATGAATAGCCATGAATAGAATACTAACAATGAATTCTTCTTACTTGGAACTTCCGGATAATCTCCCAATTCCAGAAAATGATGGAGCCGCCGCGCATCTGATTGGCTTAACTCTGCCCAATGTACGACTCGAAAGTACAAATGGAGATTTTGTAGATTTGAGTAATTTGCCTGGAACTAATGTCTTCTTCTGTTACCCAATGACTGGAGTTCCGAGAGTTCCATTGCCGGTTGGTTGGGATGATATTCCTGGAGCGAGAGGTTGTACTCCCCAAGCGTGCTCTTATCGAGATGCGTACCCAACTCTCAAAGAGAAAGTTAATAGGATTTTTGGAGTTAGTACTCAAAGCAGTGCTTACCAAAAAGAGTTAAGCGAGCGACTCGAATTACCATATGAAATATTGAGCGACGAGAATTTTGCCTTGCAAATCGCGCTGCGCTTGCCGACTTTTGAGGTAGCTGGGAAGAAGTTATTGAAGAGGCTTACTCTGATTATTAGAGATAGTCGCATTGAGAAAGTCCATTATCCAGTTTTCCCTAGCAACAAAGATGTTGATTGGGTTTTAGGAGAGCTCTAAATGAGGTTCATTATTTTCGTTATTGCTACTCCAGGAACTCTAGGGAGTCCCGATGAGATGGCCGAGATCGATAAGTAATTAGCCAAGAATTGATTTGAGATCGCGCCAGATATCCTCAACATTTTCAATTCCTACTGAGAATCGACAGAGCGTCATTGGCACCCCAGCTGCTTCTTCAGCTGGCCAACGAGTTCGCCGTTCGATAGAGCTAGCAACGCCACCAAGGCTAGTTGTGTGGGCAATCAATTTTAAGTTACCAAGCATCTCATCAACTTTTGTTGGCGAGGCATCGATTTCAAAAGAGACCATTGAGCCAGCGCCCTTTGGAAGAACTTTTTGAGCGATTGCATGTTGCGAATCACCGGCAAGACCTGGGTAATAAACAGTTTTTACTTTTGGATGAGCTTTTAATCGCTTGGCTAGCTCTAGTGCGCTCTCTTCGGATTTATCAACTCGAATAGAAAGAGTTCTGAGTCCACGTAGCGCTAAATAGGCTTCTAGAGATCCTGGAGTTGCACCGCGATCATGGCGATAGGCATCGATGACGGCAGCGTGTTCTTTACTCTTACAAACTACGATTCCTAGCAATAAATCTAGATGTCCACCAATAGCTTTGGTGGCCGAGTGAAGGACGATGTCGGCTCCAAGTTCAATTGGGCGTTGTCGCATTGGAGTGGCAAAGGTTGCATCAGCTACTGAAATTGCGTTATTAACTTTAGCTGCTGCGGCAATAGTTGGAATATCGGAAACGACAAGGGTTGGATTTGCAATTGATTCCATCCAAACCATGGCAGCGCCTGGGATATTTGCAATTACTTCATCGGTGTTTCCGCCATCAACTAAGCGAAGTTGAACTTGGCCTCTTTTGCTCAAAATATCGAAAATATTCTTAACGCCGTAATAAGAAGCGCGTGGAAGAACCAATGTTCCACCAGCGGGAATTAACTCTGCGATTGCGCTCGCTGCAGCTAATCCGGAAGCAAATGAGATTGCATGCCCACCATCTAATTCGCCAAGGGTTATTTCAAGAGCTGCCCAACCCTCATTTCCATCTCTTGCATATCCAATTGGAGCGGGATGAACATAGGTACTACTTAAAGTTATTGGAGTATTCATTGGCGCTGTTGGAACCCGCTCTGGCCGCCCCGCTTGAACTACGACAGTTTCTTCAGACCAATCATCATCAATAGGAACACTTTTTTGATAAGCCGACTTCTCAAACATGCAATTAGCCTACCTTCTCTCAAATGTTCGAGAAATTTAGGGCGATTGTCCAAATTCTTCCAGGGCTTGGCATACTTGGGAATTGGAGGTAACCGTGGAATTACAGACATTTCTCTACAGCGTGATCGCTTTCACGATTCTCGCTGGATTCCGGGCTTACCAGAAGATGGGCAGCGCATATTTAAATCCAGATGCCAAGACCAGAAACCATCGTCGTGGTGAGGATGAATTTTTCCGCTGGTTGGTATTAATAGCAATAATTATTGTGCTCGTTTTTGCTTGGTATGCATGAGCGCTCGCTCAATTACTGATTTTAGCGACGCTCTTGATTATCTAAAAACGGATTTGAAACTATTCACATTATTTAAATTCTGGATACCTAAAGAAAAGTTCGTTGAGTTATTAATTGATGAATCAGGCGTCTCAATCTGTCGAGAAGATAACGGCAGATTCGTATTTGCTCTCGGAAAGCGAGCGCCGTTAAGGCCTGACTGGTCGAGAATAAGTTTTGAACGAAGCTCAAGCTGGTTAAAGGAACTTACAAAATACGAGAAGAATGAGTGGGAAGCCTATTCTTTAGAAGTGCCAAGCGAGAAGCGCCTTGAAATAAATGAAGAACCGAAAAATGAAGAAATCGAAAAGTTTCTTAAGGAACATGGCCCTGACCTTTCAGTTTCTCCAGGTAATCCAGAGATTGTTCGTTGGAGCAGTATTCGAAATGACTCTGGTGAGTTAGAGGGAGTGGCTGCAATCTGTAAGTGGCAATCAGGGGAACATGTGGTGGCATCCGTTGCGACTCATAGCGCTCGCCGCAATCAAGGCTTGGGTAAGAAGTTAATGAAGTTGGTTTCGAAAGAACTTGCAACGCTTGGCATTAAACAGGTGTGCCTCGGGGTCATGAGTGCGAATACGAGCGCTATCAAGATTTATTTGGACTCGGGATATCAGAAACTTTTTGAATTCACCTACATAAATAGGGGTGAAAATTGAGAAAGCCAAGTGTGCTTTTTGTATGTGTTCATAATGCCGGTAGATCACAGATGGCTGCTGGATTTCTTGAGCATCTAGGTGGCGATCGAGTCAATGTCTATTCAGCCGGAAGCGCACCTAAAGATTCAATCAATCAAACTGCGGTAGAAGCGATGCGAGAAAAAGGGATAGATATCTCAGGAAAAACACCGAAAGTTCTTACGACTGAATCTGTCCAGGCAAGTGATGTTGTAGTCACCATGGGTTGTGGCGATGCTTGTCCTTTCTTTCCCGGCAAAAAGTATGAGGACTGGGTATTGGAAGATCCCGCAGGAAAAGGTTTAGATGAAGTACGAAGAATTCGAGATGAAATCGAAAAACGAGTAATTGGTCTCTTAGAGGAATTGCTTAACTAAATAACTACTAGGATTCGAGCATGAAAGCCGCAAAAGAGGACCAAGAAAGGCTTTTAGCGTTACAACAAATCGATACGGACTTATTGAAGATAGATCATAAGCTTAAGAATTCACCATTGAGCCTAAAACTTGAAGTAATTAACGGAAATCTGATTAGTTCGAAGAACTTAATTGTTGCGGCTGAAACCGAGAAAAGCGATATCCAACATGAGTTATCGCGATCTGAGATAGATGTAGAGCAAGTCGTATCACGAATTGAACGAGATGAAAAGCGATTAGCTTCTGGAAGTGGAACGCCAAAAGAACTAGAACAGATTCAACATGAACTTGGGACT